>CAZIEH010000033.1:0-13102 GCA_964538695.1 uncultured Eubacterium sp.
AGGTATGCCAAGCTCGGTAAGCTGTGTTGTAAGATACAGGTTTCTTTCAAGGTTTGTACCGTCAATTATGTTAAGTATAACATCGGGGCGCTCGTTAATAAGATAGTTACGCGCAACAACCTCTTCCAAGGTATAGGGCGAAAGCGAGTAAATACCGGGCAAGTCGGTAATTGTAACGCCGCTGTGCTTTTTCAGTCCGCCCTCTTTTTTCTCGACCGTAACGCCCGGCCAGTTACCTACAAATTGGTTAGAACCCGTAAGTGCGTTAAAAAGCGTTGTTTTACCGCTGTTCGGGTTACCTGCAAGTGCAATTTTCATATTCACTTAATATCTTCCTCCGTTAATTAGCTACGGCTAACTTTGCCGCCGCAAAAATCGGGGTGCATACCCCGTTAAATTTTACTCAACCTCGATTATCTCGGCATCGGCTTTTCTAAGCGACAGCTCGTAACCGCGCACGGTAATTTCAATCGGGTCGCCAAGCGGCGCAACCTTGCGAACCGAAACCTCGGTTCCCTTTGTAATGCCCATATCCATTATGCGGCGTTTTACCGCACCCTCGCCGTGCAGTTTTTTTACAACCGCACCTTCGCCGACATTAACCTGTCTTAAAGTTTTCATTTGCTAATCCCCTTTGCAAAAATATATAACGGCTTTTGCCGATAAATACTAAACCATAATTTTACGCGCAAGCTCCTCGCTTATAGCCACGCGTGTTTCTTTAACATTTACAATAACATTGCCCGAAAGCGACGAAACAACCGCAACACTGCCACCTACGACAAAGCCGAGGTCGGACAAGTGCTTTTTAACCTCGGGACTGCCGCCCAGCTTTTTTATGGTATTTTCTTCGCCTACGACGGCAAGACTTAACGGCATCATAATATACACCTCTTTTACAGTTAGCGTAAACTAACTTTAGCCGATTAAAAAAGTTAGCCATAGCTAACAAAAACGCCTGAAAATTGGTTAGCTGTTGCTAACCGTGTATTATAATACACCTGCAATTACGATTTGTCAACACTTTTTTTCAAAAAAATTACATTTTTTGTTTTTGCCGTAGTTTGTTTGTGCTTTTTTCCAAATAATGATTGCATAAATACGGAAAATGTTGTACAATTAACACATAAAATATGAAAGGCGGTATTCATATGCAATACAGACCCTTATACCCTATGCCACCTAAAGCAGAAAAAACCGTTTATGATTTAACGGCAAAAGACTATATTTTTGCCGCAATAACCGCACTTTGCTGTATTTTGCTTGTGCGGCTTGGACTTTTCGGCGGTTTTAAGCTTGGGTTCAGTGTAAGCTACTGCATAAGCTTTTTAGCCTTTACGGCATATTTTATTAAAAAAGGCTCACTTCTTACCCCTTTCACGGTTTTTTGCGGCTTAACCGCCTTTGCCGCAGGCGGCGTATACACGGTGTCTCTTAACGGTACCGTAAACTTCTTTTTACTGCTGTATATCGCATTCGCGGCAAGCATATGGTTTTTGTCGTTGGCGCGCCCGAAAGCCGCGAAATATGACTTGGCATTACCTGTTCTGTCGCTTACCACTACCTTCGGTACGGCGTTCGGCTGTTGCGAACCTTCATTGCGCAGTCTTTTTATAACAGGCAAAAAGAATAACCGCGGAACAGCACTGACAGTGGCAGGCTTTGCGGCGGCGATACCCGTGGCACTTATAATAGTACCGCTTATGGTTTCCTCCGACCCCGCTTTCGAGGGGCTTATAAAAGCCATTGTGGGCAACCCGACGAAAACAGTTGTTTCAATAATTGCGGCGATTGTCGTATTTCCGTTTGCCGCAAGCTATCTGCTTGGTCTTAAATACGATAAGATAGGTAATTACAAGCCGCCGAAAAGGCGACAATATATAGAGCCGCGCGCGGCAACAGCTTTTTTTGCAACACTTTCATTTATATATTTGCTTTATATACTTTCGCAATTGGCATACTTTTTCAGCGCATTTAAGGGAATTTTACCCCAAAATTACGACTTTACCGCCGCAGAATACGCACGGCGCGGCTTTTTCGAAATTGCCGCAATCGCCGCAATAAATCTTATACTTTGTGCGCTTGTTATGTTCCTTACAAACGCCGCAAACAGTAAGGGCTCGTTACCACTTCGAATACTGCTTGCGTTCACCTGCACCTTTACGCTTTTGCTTATAGTAACCGCGTTTTGCAAGATGTGTCTGTATATAGACAGATTCGGCTTGACCGAAAAGCGCATTTTCGTTTCTGCGATGCTGTTGTTTATGTTCTGCATTTTCGTTTCGCTTGTGTTGCGTTTCTTTATAAGAAAATTGCCGCT
Source organism: uncultured Eubacterium sp. (assembly GCA_964538695.1). GTDB lineage: Bacteria > Bacillota > Clostridia > Oscillospirales > Acutalibacteraceae > UMGS1532. The sequence goes on from CAZIEH010000033.1 coordinate 2,321, forward strand.
TATGAAAATCGCCACCGTGTGCGCCGCTGTGCTGTTGCTTGCAATGGGCTTCGACAATTTAAACAAAACGGTTGCTTGCTACAACACTAATGCGTATTTAAACGGCGATTTAAAAGAGATTGATATCGAAACAATTGCTGATGCAGGCTATTCGTCGGTACCGTACCTTACAAAGCTTTCCAATACCGACGACGAAAAGCTTAAAGACCAAATATTCAGCGAGCTTTACACTATTATGGATGAGCTTTACAAAACGGAAGACGGACTGAAATATAAACCGATTGCAATTTCTTTTTCGGAATACACCCCCGACGGCGAGCAGGCGCAAAAGTTGCTTAAGAAATTTATGAAAGAAACCCCCGATTTTGAGGTTTACTGCTCAGCGCGCTACACCGAAGACCGAAAAGACGACTACTACGACGATTATAACGACGACACAACAAATTATGATAGCTACAACTATGATAATAGCTATGACTATACTGAAACTCCCGACTATACCGAAAATAACGATATGTAGCAAAAAAGCTCGGCACTATGCCGAGCTTTTTACTGTTTGTCACTCTATTTTCTTACAGCTCCGTCCAACACGGCAACAATATCGGTTACCGTTACCTCGCCGTCGCCGTTTACATCAGCCGCCGCCTGCGTGTTTAAAGGGATACTTTCTTTCAAAACCGCACTGCGAATAAGCACGGCATCGTAAACCGAAATATCACCGTCCCCGTCGATATCACCGAGAATTTGTGTTTCAAAATTTTTCGCAAAAGACAATTCATCGGCTTTTTCGCTGTTTAAAGCATATATTTTTTTGCCGACATATGCCGAAAGCGAGGCTTCACCTTTTGGCAACAATACCGATATATCATTTTTATTTATAAGCTTCAGCGGCTTTTCGGGATTGTAAAGGCTTGCCGAAAATTCGCCGTTTGCATTTGAAAATGCACTGACGGGCTTTAGCTCGGAAACAGTGCTTTTGGTCTTGTATTTTGTCAAAAGATATTCGTTGTCTTTGCCGTTTCCGTAAAACATACCCGCAACCGAGCCGATGTTTACCGTGGTGTTAGAACCGTAAAAGCCGCCCGTGGTTGTGGAATATGCTTTAATTGTACTGCCCGAAATACAGCCGTTAATTTCCGCGGCACTTTTTACGGTATTGTTTTCGTTGTAGGTCGAAACCTGTCCCAAAATACCGCCTACCGCCGTGCTGTATTTCGACTGCACCGATATATCGGCAATGCTTATACAATCGGTTACAGTTGCTTTATTGTCAACCGTAGTTTCAACACTTCCGACAATGCCGCCCGCGTATACCTCGTTACCGCCGACAATTTGAATATCGCCGAAATAGGCACTGTTCTCTATTACTGCTTTTGCGCCGATTGTGCCTGAAATTCCGCCAACATTCGCCAGTGCATCACCGTCATACCGTAGGTCAACCTTGCTTTTGCAGTTTTTAATACTGCCGTTTGTCGTTACGCCCGTAATGCCGCCGAAGGCTACACTAATCTGCCCCTTTTCGGACGGTATATCGATACTGCCGTCAACAAAAGTATTTTCGACTGTTCCGCTGTTTTGCGCCACTATCACACCGACTGTGGTATATTTTTTGTTCGGGACTTGAGCCTTTACACCCGTAACCGAAAGATTTTTGACGGTACCGCGGCTGTTGGCGAAAATGCCGAGCCTTGCCGACTCGCCCTCTCTGTCGTAAGAAAGTGTAACGTTTTTAATTGAAAATCCGTTGCCGTCCAAAACGCCTGTAAATGCACCGTTAAGGTCAAGCGGCAAAAGGGTGTCGCCATTAAAGTCGATATCGCACCCAAGACTGTATTTTCCGTAAAGCTTTAAAGAAATAGCACGAAATTCCTCCGGCGTTGTTACAACGGTAACATCATCTGCCGCATAAGCGCAAAAGCCGCTAAAAAAAATTGTCAAAGACAAAAGCGCGGATATAATTTTTTTAATATTCAAATCAACTACCCCCGACATTTAATTGTACTTTTAGTATAAACAAGCCGCCACGACTTGTCAAGTATACACACAACGGCAAGGTGCGGATTTTTACCATTTTGTGCTGCCTAAAAACCTGTCGAATAAACTGCAAAAAAGCTTGACAACAGCGGCGAATACTGCTATACTTTAAATATATCGGGCGCACCGACGGGTGCATACCCGTTCGGGCTTTGCAACTGACGGATTTTTAAGTGGAGCACCACAAAGGAGCAAAGTTTGCAATATACAGCCGACCGTCTGGGCACACTTGAACTTTATTGTTAAGTCCGAGTGTGCCTTTATACATTTTATGAGGTGAAATTTATGAAAAAAGTAGGCATAATTATGGGCAGTGACAGTGATTTGCCCGTTATAAAAAAAGCAACGGATATGCTGAAAATGCTTGAAATTCCTTATGAGGTTCACATATATTCGGCGCATCGCACACCTGTTGAAGCACGCGATTTCGCACTTAACGCACGCAAAAACGGCTTTGGTGCGATAATCGCCGCGGCAGGTATGGCGGCGCACCTTGCAGGCGCAATTGCCGCAAACACCACCCTGCCCGTTATCGGTATCCCCTGCAAATCCTCGGTATTTGACGGTATGGATGCCCTGCTTTCGACGGTGCAAATGCCGACAGGCATACCCGTTGCCACGGTTGCCGTAAACGGTGGTGCAAATGCCGCACTGCTTGCCGCACAGATTATCGCGGTTGAAGACGGTGAGCTTGCAAAAAAGCTTGATGCAAAACGCGCAAGCGATGCCGAGGCTGTTCTTGAAAAAGACGCTAAGCTTGATTTAAATTAAAAATTTAAATAAAAACATTTTCAAAGGAGTAGGTAAAAATGGAAAAGAAACTTGTTTATACCGGAAAGACAAAGGATGTATTTGCGTTGGATAACGGCAACTACCTTTTGAAATTCAAGGATGACTGCACAGGCAAAGACGGTGTGTTCGACCCCGGTGAAAACGCTGTTGGTCTTACTATCGACGGTGTCGGCGATGTAAACCTTCGTATGTCGATTTATTTCTTTGAAAAAATCAATGCGGCAGGCATTAAAACCCACTATGTAAACGCAGACCTTGACACAACCACTATGGAGGTTTTGCCTGCAAAGGTTTTCGGCAAGGGTCTTGAGGTTATTTGCCGCTATAAAGCAGTCGGTAGCTTCTATCGCCGTTACAGCGACTATATTGAAGAGGGCGCAGACCTTCCCGCATATGTTGAAATGACCTTTAAAAACGACGAAAAGGGCGACCCGCTGGTTATTAAAGACGGTCTTACGGCTCTCGGTGTTATGACCGATAAGCAGTATGACGATATTAAAGAAATGACCCAGAAAATCACCGCAATTGTCGCAAACGACCTTAAAGAAAAGAACCTTGACCTTTACGATATTAAATTTGAATTCGGTTACGATGCAAACGGCGATGTAATGCTTATCGACGAGATTGCCTCGGGCAATATGCGCGTTTACAAAAACGGCGAGTACATCGACCCGATGACTCTTTCAAAGCTTTTCTTCGCATAAGGGACGGTTGCTATGGGCGGATTTTTCGGAATCACCTCGACCGAGGACTGTATGACAGATGTTTTCTTCGGGGTTGATTATCACTCACATTTAGGCACTCGCCGCGGCGGTATTGCCGCCTACGACAGCGAGGTTGGCTTGCAAAGAAAAATACACAACATCGAAAACTCGCCTTTCAGAACAAAATTCGAACACATTTTCGATGAAATGAAAGGCACGGCGGCAATAGGCTGTATAAGCGATACCGACCCTCAACCTATGCTGATACGCTCGAAATTCGGTACATATGCAATAGGCACAATCGGCATCATCAACAACGCCGACAGCCTTGTTGAAAAATGCTTAAGCACCTCAGGCGTATATTTCGATGCAATGACAGGCGGCGCGGTAAACTCTACCGAGCTTGTTGCGGCACTTATAAGCCAAAAGGACACCTTTTCGGAGGGTATTAAGTACGCGCAATCGGTTATCGACGGCACCTGTTCTATACTGATACTGACCTCAAAGGGCTCTATTATAGCGGCGCGCGACCGCCTTGGACGCTTGCCGCTGCTTGTGGGCAGAAACCAAAACGGTTACGCTGTTTCGTTTGAGTCTTTTGCATATCAAAAGCTTGGCTATTGCGACGAAAAGGAGCTTGGCGCGGGCGAAATTGTAAAAATTAAGCCAAGCGGCATAACCGTCCTTGAAAAGCCGCAAAAAAAGAAAAAGGTTTGCTCTTTTTTGTGGAGCTATTACGGCTACCCGACAGCAACCTATGAGGGCATAAATGTTGAGGCAATGCGTTTCAGAAACGGCGAAATTATGGCACAGAACGATGCCGCAAACGGTGCTTTGCCTGATGTTGACTATGTCGGTGGCGTGCCCGATTCGGGTATACCGCACGCAATAGGCTATTCGAACGAAAGCGGCAAAAAATATGCCCGTGCGTTTATAAAGTACACCCCAACTTGGTCACGAAGCTTTACCAACGCCAAGCAGGCGGACAGAAGCAAGGTCGCCAAGATGAAGCAAATACCCGTACACGATTTTATAAACGACAAAAGTCTGCTTTTTGTCGATGACTCTATCGTTCGCGGTACACAACTTCAGGAAACGGTGGAATTTTTGTACGAAAACGGCGCAAAGGCAGTGCATATGCGCTCTGCCTGTCCCCCGATTATGTACGGGTGCAAATACCTTAATTTTTCGCGTTCGACAAGCGATATGGAGCTGATTGCCCGACGGGTTATAATGCAGCTTGAGGGCGAAGAAGGCTTTAACCATATTGAGGAATACTCTGACGGTACAACCGAACGCGGTAAAGCGTTACGCGACAAAATTTGCAAAGACTTGGGCTTTGCCTCGCTTGAATTCCAATCGCTTGAAGGAATTATAAAAGCAATAGGTCTTGACGAATGTGACCTTTGCACCTATTGCTGGAACGGAAAGGAATAGTAAAATGTTAAATAAATCGAAATCGGACAGCTACGCCGCCGCAGGTGTTGATATTACAGCCGGCTACAAATCGGTGGAACTTATGAAAAAGCACATAGCGCGCACAAAAAACGCAGGTTGCCTTGACGATGTAGGCGGTTTCGGCGGTTGTTTCGGTCTTGACCTTAAAGGCATTGAAGAGCCTGTTTTGGTTTCGGGAACCGACGGTGTCGGCACCAAAATAAAGCTTGCAATGCTTTTGGACAAGCACGACACAATCGGCATAGACTGCGTTGCAATGTGTGTAAACGACATAATTTGCTGTGGTGCAAAGCCGCTTTTCTTCCTTGACTACATTGCTTGCGGTAAAAACTATCCCGAAAAAATTGCCGAAATAGTCGGTGGCGTTGCCGAGGGCTGTGTTCAGGCAGGCTGTGCGCTTATAGGCGGCGAAACAGCCGAGCATCCCGGTCTTATGCCCGAGGACGATTATGACCTTGCAGGCTACTCTACCGGTGTGGTCGACAAGAAAAAAATGCTTGATAAAAACACCGTAAAAGCAGGTGATGTTGTTATCGCACTTGCCTCAACCGGTGTTCATTCGAACGGTTTTTCACTTGTAAGAAAGGTCTTTGACATTGAAAACGCTGACCTTAATGCCACTTTTGATGAGCTTGGCGGCAAAACTCTCGGCGAAACACTTTTGACCCCGACAAAAATCTATGTTAAATCTATGCTTGCACTTTTCGAGCAAGTCACCGTAAAGGCTGTTTCACATATCACAGGCGGCGGCTTTTACGAAAATATACCGCGTGCCTTACCCGACAGCTACTCGGTAAAGGTTGACAAATCGGCACTTAAAATATTGCCGATATTCAAGCTTATTCAAAAAACAGGTAACATTTCAGAGCGCGATATGTTCAACACCTTTAATATGGGTGTCGGTATGAGCGTTGTCGTTTCCGCAGAAGATGCCGAAAAGGCACTTGCCATACTGAAAGAAAACGGCGAGGATGCATACATGATAGGCGAAGTCATAAAATCCGACGAGGGTGTTGTAATTGAGTAATAAAAACATAGTCGTGCTTGTGTCAGGCGGCGGCACAAATTTGCAAGCACTTATCGATGCCGAACAGCGCGGCGAATTGGGCAGTGGTAAAATAACCTGCGTAATATCGTCGAAAAAAGATGCATACGCACTTGAAAGGGCGGCAAAAAGCGGTATAAAAACCGTTGTGCTTGCGCGTGCCGATTACGACAACATTTCAGAATACAGCAAAGAAATGCGCGACACCTTGCTGAAAGAAAAGGCAGATGTGGTTGTCTATGCAGGGTTTATGACCATTCTTGACAACCAGGTTTGCGATGCTTTCGAAAACAAAATGATAAATGTTCACCCGTCACTTATCCCCTCTTTTTGCGGAAAGGGCTTTTACGGTCTGCGCGTACACGAGGCGGCACTTAAAAAAGGCGTAAAGGTTTCGGGTGCTACGGTGCATTTCGTTACCGCGGAATGTGATGCAGGCCCCATTATACTGCAAAAAGCAGTCGAGGTTTCCGAAAACGACACCCCCGAAACACTGCAAAAGCGCATTATGGAGCAGGCTGAGTGGAAGATACTGCCGCAAGCGGCAAGGCTTCTTTGCGACGAAAGAATTACCGTGAAAGACGGTGTTGTTCACATCAATCGGTGTGACGGGGTTTAACCCTGCCGCACCGTACAATTCCGAAAGGGCAGATATTATGAAAATAAATACAATTGAAACCGAGCTTAATTCACTTGCATACCACGGCAGAGGCATTATCATCGGCAAAAGCTGTGACGGTAAAAATGCCGTTACCGCATACTTTATTATGGGTCGCAGCGAAAACAGCAGAAACCGCGTTTTTGTCGCAGACGTGACGGACTTCGCACCAAGGCTTTCGACGAGTCGAAAATGACCGACCCTCACCTTATAATATACAGCCCCGTTCGTGTGCTGGGCAACAAAACAATAGTCACCAACGGCGACCAGACAGATACAATTTATAATCTTATGGACAAACAGCAGACCTTTGAACAGGCTTTGCGTACACGCGAGTTTGAAGACGACGCGCCGAACTTTACCCCTAGAATTTCAGGCATAATCCACCGTGAAAACGGCGAGATGAACTTTGCGATGTCCATACTAAAATCAGCCGAGGGTGACCCCGAAAGCTGTGAACGCTATACATATGCATATTCCAACCCAAAAAACAGCTTTGCGAAATTTATTCATACCTATGCAGGTGACGGCAATCCGTTGCCGAGCTTTGAGGGCGAGCCGAAAACGCTTACCCTGCCCGACTGCGATATCGACACCTTTGCCGACACGGTTTGGAATAATCTTAACGACGAAAATAAGGTTTCGCTGTTTGTGCGTTACATAAATCTTGAAAACGGCGAAAGCGAAACAAGAATTATAAACAAAAACATTTAAAGGAGTACCGCTATGAAAGAGTTTGAGCTGAAGTATGGTTGCAACCCCAACCAAAAACCCTCTAAAATCTATATGAACGACGGCAGTGATTTGCCGATTGAAATTCTTTGCGGCAGACCGGGTTACATAAATTTTCTTGATGCATTTAACTCTTGGCAGCTTGTTAAAGAGATTAAAGAGGCTGTCGGCTTGCCTGCGGTTGCATCGTTCAAGCATGTCAGCCCCACATCTGCCGCGGTTGGTATTCCGCTTTCAGATAATTTGAAAAAAGCATGCTTTGTCGAGGATATCGACGGTCTTGACGATTCTTTGCTTGCCTGTGCATACGCACGCGCTCGCGGCACAGACCGTATGTGTTCTTTCGGCGACTGGGTTGCCTTGTCGGATGTTTGCGATGTAACCACAGCGAAAATGATAAAGCGCGAGGTATCCGACGGTATTATTGCACCGGGCTACGAACCCGAGGCACTTGAAATATTAAAATCGAAAAGAAAGGGCAACTACAATATAGTTAAAATCGACCCCGACTATGTTCCTCAGCCGATTGAAACCAAGCAGGTTTTCGGTATAACCTTTGAACAGGGCAGAAACAATTTCGAAATCAACAAAGCTCTGCTTTCCAACATTGTTACCGAAAACAAGGAATTGCCCGACTCAGCCGTGCGCGACCTTATAATCGCGCTTATCACACTTAAATACACACAGTCAAACTCGGTTTGCTATGCGGTAGACGGTCAGGCAATCGGTGTCGGTGCAGGTCAGCAATCACGCATACATTGCACAAGACTTGCAGGCACAAAAGCGGATACCTGGTTCCTGCGTCAGCACGAAAAGGTGCTTAACCTGCCCTTTAAGGCAGAGCTTGGCAGACCCGACCGCGACAATGTTATAGACGGCTATATTAACCAAAACGAAGAGGATGTTTGCGCCGACGGCAACTGGCAAAAATACTTTACCGAACAGCCCGAACGCTTTACACGCGACGAGCAAAAGGCGTATCTCGCGACAATCGACGGTGTAGCACTCGGTTCGGATGCCTTCTTCCCGTTTGACGACAATATCGAGCGTGCGCATTTAAGCGGTGTTAAGTATATCGCAGAGCCAGGCGGCTCTATCCGCGATGATGTGGTAATTGAATGCTGTAACAAATACGGTATGGTAACCGCATTTACGGGTATGCGCCTGTTCCACCACTAACACAACCCCGAAAAGGAGTCGTTATATTTTGAAATTATTAGTTATCGGCAGTGGCGGCAGAGAACACGCCATTATAAAAAAGCTTAAAGAAAACAAAGCGGTTGAATGTATATACGCTTGCCCGGGCAACGGCGGTATGGCAAACGATGCCGTTTGTGTGGATATTACGGCAACCGATATTGCCGCCGTAACGGATTTTGCCGTAAAAAATCAGATAGATTATGCCGTTGTTGCACCCGATGACCCATTGGTTCTTGGTGCGGTAGACTCGCTTGAAGCGGCGGGTATTCCCTGCTTCGGTCCTAACAAGGCGGCGGCGATTATAGAGGGTAGCAAGGTTTTTTCGAAAAATCTTATGAAAAAGTACGGCATACCAACTGCCGCGTATGAGGTGTTTACAAATGCCGACGACGCACTGAAATACCTTGAAACCGCACCCATACCAACCGTTATTAAAGCTGACGGTTTGGCACTTGGTAAGGGTGTAATTATTGCCGAAACACGCGACGATGCAAAACGCGCCGTTATTTCCATTATGCAGGATAAGCAGTTCGGCAAAAGCGGCGACAGCATTGTTATAGAGGAATTTTTGCAGGGTCCCGAGGTTTCAGTTCTGTCTTTTACCGACGGTAAAACCGTTGTACCTATGGTTTCGTCGATGGACCACAAACGCATAGGCGACGGCGACACGGGTCTTAACACGGGCGGTATGGGCACAGTTGCACCAAACCCCTATTATACAGAAAAGATTGCCGACGAATGTATGCAAAAGATTTTTCTACCTACAATTAACGCTATGAACAGCGAGGGCAGAAAATTCAAGGGCTGTCTTTACTTCGGCTTAATGCTGACAGCCGACGGTGCAAAGGTTATAGAGTACAATTGCCGTTTCGGCGACCCCGAAACACAGGTGGTTTTACCCCTGCTTGAAAGTGACCTTTTAACCGTTATGCAAGCGGTTACAAACGAAACCCTTGCCGAATGTGATGTGCGCTTTGCAAACAAAAATGCCTGTTGCGTTATTATGGCGTCGGGCGGCTATCCCACAGCATACGAAAAGGGCTTTGAAATTGAAATTGCCGACGAGGTTGTCGACGACACCTACATCGCAGGTGCGCGCCTTTCTGACGGCAAGCTGCTGACCGACGGTGGCAGAGTCCTCGGCGTCACAAGCGTGGACGACAGCCTTGAAGCCGCTGTTAAAAACGCATACAAGAAAACCGAAAAAATACATTTTAACAACAGTTACTGCCGTACCGATATCGGTGCAAAGGCTTTAAAAGCATTGGGGGCTGAATAGTATGGTTTACAGAGTTTTTGTAGAGAAAAAAGAGGGTCTTGAAAACGAGGCAAACGCACTGCTTTCGGATGTAACGGGACTGCTTGGCATAAAAAGCCTTGAAAAAGTAAGAATTTTTAACAGATACGATGCCGAGAACATTACAGAGAATTTGTTTAATTACGCTATCGGCACGGTTTTTTCAGAGCCGCAGTTGGATATTGCCACAAGCGAAATATCGACAGACGGCGCGTTTGTTTTCGCAGTTGAATATCTGCCGGGTCAGTTTGACCAGCGCGCAGACAGCGCGGCACAGTGTATACAAATAATTTCGCAGGGTGAAAGACCGCTTATTCGCTCGGCAAAGGTTTATGCGCTTTACGGCAAGCTGACAGAAGCGGAAATCGCCGAAATCAAAAAATATGTTATAAACCCCGTCGAGGCGCGCGAGGCCGACCTTGCAAAGCCCGAGACACTTGCGACAAATTACGAAATTCCCACAACCGTAAAAACACTTGACGGCTTTTTGGCACTTGACCGCGAGGGTCTTGAAAAGTTTGTAAATGATATGGGTCTTGCAATGGATGCAGACGATATTACATTCTGTCAAAGCTATTTCAAAACCGAGGGCAGAGAGCCGACGATAACCGAAATCAAAATGATAGACACCTACTGGTCTGATCACTGTCGTCACACCACATTTTTAACGGTTATCGACGATGTTAAGTTTGAGGACGAGCTTTTACAGGCGGCTTATGACGAATATATTGCCGTTCGCCGCGAGCTTAACCGTACAAAACCGATTTGCCTTATGGACCTTGCAACGGTTGCGGTTAAATATCTTAAAAAGCACGGTATGCTTGATAAGCTTGACGAGTCGGAAGAAATCAATGCCTGCACG
>CAZIEH010000034.1:0-13024 GCA_964538695.1 uncultured Eubacterium sp.
GTCCTGCTTCCTACGGTATGACCGATACAATGGGTCGTATGCATTCCGACGCACAGTTTGCAGGCTCTTCGTCTGTTCCTGCCCATGTTGAAATGATGGGTCTTATCGGCGCAGGTAACAACCCGATGGTTGGTATGACCGTTGCTTGTGCGGTTGCTGTAAACGAGGCAATCAATAAATAATAAATACCAAACGGTATTAAGTGGCTGTAAAAAGCGCAAGCTTTTTACAGCCTTTTTTTGCGCAAAAAAAGCATCGCCTGCTGAATGTAGGCGATGCTTTCGCTTTATTACTGCTTTTTGGACATCGGAAATGCCGCCGATATTTCGAATGAGTGGCTGTCGTTTGTCCATGCTTGTATTTTGCCGCTGTGCGCATTTACAATTGCTTTAGCGACCGAAAGTCCAATGCCCGAGCCTCCGTTTTCGGAATTGCGCGAAGAATCGGTGCGGTAAAATCTTTCAAAAACCTGTGAAATTTGTCGTGGTGTTATTTCGCTTTTGGAGGTGTTGTAAGTGTGTATAACGACAAACTGACCCTGCACTGTTAAATCAAACCGAATATGACCGCCGTCGGGCGAATATTTAAAGGCGTTGTCTATGAAAATATTGACAAGCTTTGTAACTGCCTCGGCATTACCGTACGCCGAAACCATCGGTTGGATACTGCAAAACATTTTCTTATTTTGCTGTAATGCAACGCTTTTAAAAGGCATAACAGCATCTGTAACGACCTCTGATATAGGAAAATCGATTTTCTGCATAAGGAATACGCCGAAAGAATACGCCGCTATGCAACCTGCTTTTTAAAGCTTGGCGTAAACAAGGGCGACAAGGTGGTTGCCGAGGCGTGCCAAACGGCTGATTTTACTGCGGTAGCACTTGCGTTACAGCTTATAGGTGCGGTGTTTGTACCTGTCGAGCGTAACTGCGCTGCACAAAAGGTTGCGGAATTTGCAAATCGTGTTGATGCCGCGGCGATAATTCTGCCGAAAGAAAAGGCAGAGCTTTCGCAATCTGTGTACACATACACACAGCTACGCAGTCTTTGCTATGGCGAGGAAAGGTGCATTGTTAAAGCTCCGCCCGAAAAAGACGATATTTGCGAAATTCTTTTCAGCACAGGTACCACCGGCAAGGAAAAGGGAATTGTCATTACCAACGGCAACAATACGGCGCTTGCCGAAAATATAATCAACGGCGTTTTAATGGATAGGGATAATGTCGAAATGATACCCTCTCCGCTGAACCATTCGCACGGTTTAAGGCGTTTTTATGCAAATATGTATAACGGCAGTAGTGTCGTACTGCTTTCAAGTGTTATGGATATCGGTAGATTTTTTGCAAATATCGAAAAGCACGGTGTAAATTCGTTAGACCTTGTACCAACCGCGCTTGCCGTTGTTTTGCGACTTTCTAAAAACAAGCTTGCCGATTATCGCGAACAATTGCGTTATATACAGCTTGGCGCCGCGCCGCTTGCCGAACCCGATAAGCTTAAGCTTTGCGAGCTGTTGCCGAAAACAAGGCTTTACAACTTTTACGGCAGTACCGAAAGCGGTTGTACCGTCATATATAACTTTAATGTTGCAAAGCAAAAGGATAAATGCATAGGCAAGCCGACCGCAAATACAACGCTTATAATTGTCGGTGACGATGATAAGCCCATAACCTCGTCAAAAGAAAATTGCGGCAGAATAGCCACGCGCGGCGGTATGAATATGTCCGGCTATTGGCAAGACGATGCGGAAACACGTGCTGTTTTGAAAAAAGGCACGGTTTATTCAAATGATATAGGATATATCGACGGTGACGGCGATGTTATTTTAATCGGCAGAAAAGGCGATGTAATAAATGTCGGCGGCAACAAGGTTTCGCCAGATGAGGTTGAAAATGCGGCAAAAGCTATGTCTGAAATTGCCGACTGCGGTTGCATACCCGTCGATGATGCCGCAAAGGGTCAGGTGCCAAAGCTTTTTGTCGAAATGGCAACGGGTGAAGCTTTCGACCCCGTTTGTATTCGAAAATTTTTGTCCGAACGGCTTGAGGGCTACAAAGTCCCCACTGTGATTGTGCAGATTGAAAAAATACCGCGCAGCTACAACGGCAAGCTGCTTCGCCGCGAGCTTAAAAATATGTAAATTTCACCCTGCGGTGATGTTGCTTATTATGCAATGTCGCCGCTTTTTTTCGTTTTAAACGGTTGCACTCTTGATTTTTCGGGGTACAATAAAGTATAATATAAACGAAAGGCGGTGAAAAAATGAAAACAGTAAAAAGATTTATCGCCGAAATAATGCGCCGTGCAAGTGCCAACTCGGTTTACGCCGTTTCGGGTCACGCAACATTGTTTATGATTATTTCATTTTTTCCTTTTTTGATGCTTTTGCTTGCGGCTATTAAATATATGCCTTTTACCGAGGTGCAGGTTTTAGAGCTTGTCGACAGCCTGCCGCTTGGCTCTGTCAACGGTTTTTTGCACACCGCCGTTCAAGAGGTTTACGACCGTTCAGGCGGCTTTACGCTTTCAATCACAGCAATTACCTTGTTTTGGTCGGCATCTACAAGCACCTTTTCGGTAACACTCGGGCTTAACAACATCTACCGTCACAAAGAAACTCGCAATTATTTTTGGTTGCGCGGTATGTCGATTGCTTACACCGTTTTGTTTGCCGCAACTGTAATTTTGACACTTGTTCTTATGGTTTTCGGCAAGCTTTTGTTACAGCTTACATTGTCTTTTTTGCCGTTTTTACAGCGTTTCGACGGCATTTTTGATTTATTGCGACAAATTATAGCCTTGCTGTTTTTCGTTTTCGTTTTTGATGTTTTGTACACCGTGCTACCAAACAGGCGCTCTCGATTGCTTTTTGAGCTTCCCGGTGCTGTCATTTCCGCACTCGGGTGGTTCGGCTTTTCGCTGATATACTCGATTTATATGCAAAATGTTAAAAATCTGTCATACCTTTACGGCAGTCTGACGGCAGTTGTACTTATGATGATTTGGCTGTATTTTTGTATGTATATTTTCTTTATCGGGGCAGAGTTTAATCAACTGCTGTCCGAACGCGGTTGGTGCCAAAAGCGCCGCGAAAGGCTGAACAGCAGACTTGAACAGCGCAGTGCGAAAAAGCACGCTGAAGCAGGGGGGTAACGATGAATAAAAAGTATATACTTTTCGACCTTGACGGCACCTTGACCGACTCGGGCGAGGGAATAAAGAATTGTGTCAAATATGCGCTTGAAAAAATAGTCGAGCCGATACCCGACAAAAGTGTGCTTTTGCGGTTTATCGGGCCGCCGCTTATCGACAGCTTTCGCGAATTTTGTCATCTTTCGCAAGAAAGGGCAAGCCTTGCGGTAGAAAAGTATCGTGAAAGATATAAGGATACGGGCATTTTCGAAAACTGTGTTTACGACGGTGTGACCAAAATGCTGTCGGGGCTGAAAAGCTCGGGTAAAACACTTTTGCTTGCAACGGCAAAGCCGATTGTTTTTGCCGAAAGGATTATGGTACATTTTGACCTTGCAAAATATTTTGACGGTCTTTACGGTGCAGAGCTTGAACCGCCGTATAATAACAAAATCGCCGTAATGCGCTTGGCACTTGAAAAAGGCGGTGTCGACGATTTAAGCACCGCCGTTATGGTTGGTGACCGCAGTCAGGATATTCTCGGTGCGAAAGTCGTGGGTATAGACTCGATAGGGGTAAGGTACGGCTATGCCGAAAAAGGCGAGCTTGAAACCGCGGGGGCTGATTTTATTTGTGCCACACCTGACGAGGTTTTAAAGCTTTTAAAATAACAAAACCGTGTAAAAGCAAATGCCTTTACACGGTGATTTTTTTAATATTTTCTTACTGCAAGTGCAACCGCAATACATTCGGGCCCCACATGACAGGCAATACTGCACGGCAACGGGTGATACACGACGGTGGCATCGGGAAATGCGTTTTGAACCTCGGTTTGCCAGTCGGCAATATCCGCAGGATTTCGCATAGTACCTGCCGCACCGATAAACAATTCGTTTTGCGGTATATCGGCAAATTTGGTTTCAATATCGTTTTGCAATGCACTTATCATTTTCGCCTTGCACAGCTTCATACCGCGAATTTTTGCGAAAGGTTCAATCTTTTCGTCGTTTATTTCAAGTATCGGCTTTATATTTAAAATTGTGCCGAGCATTGCCGCCGCAGGGCTTAGTCTGCCACCCTTTTGCAGGTGTTTAAGCGAATCTACGGTAAGGTAAATACTTGTGTTAAGGCGACTTTCTTCAAGATATTTTACAATTTCGTCGGCACTCATTCCCGTATCTGCCAAATGCTTTGCCTCAATCGTCGCCGAAAGCTGTGTTACCGAAATTCGTCTGTTGTCGGCAACGGTTACCTTGCCGTCATAATCAAGACTTAACATTTTTGCGCTTTGACAGCTGCCGCTTAAGCCTGCTGTCATAGGAATATGTACAATGCTTTCATATCCGTCTGCCAAAAGCTTGTCCCACAGCTCAGTAATGCTTGCGGGTGATGGCTGTGAGGTAAGACAATCGGCACCGCTTTCCATTGCCGTAAAAAGCTGTTCGCAGTCAATGTCGATACCCTCAAGATGATTTTTGCCGTCTATAATTACAGGCATAGGTAACAGGAATATACCAAGTTGTTCGGCAGCCGCCGAATTTATGCCACTGTTGCTGTCGGTTACGATAGCGGTTTTCAAACAATCCACTCCAAAATACATCAAATTTTAATAGATTATAACACATTTTATATAAATTTTCAATAATTATCTGTAAAGCATAATTGAACATATTAAAAATAATGCCGAAAAACGCAAATTGCTCTTGACATTTTGTCAAGCATTTAATATAATATTGTTTGTGACAATAGAGGTGAGATGTATGATTCTTGATTTACGACAACTTTTTGCTGATAATGGCGGAATCGTACCGCTTAATGCTGAGTTCGATTTAAGCGACATCGAGTTCTACGGAGCATTCCCGATTAAAGCTCCTGTCAGAGTCACTGGCGAGATTCTGAGCAGTGCCGATATTGTTTCTCTTTCGGCTGAAATACAGGTCGAATATACCGCCCCGTGTGACCGTTGCGGTGTCGATACGGTAAAGCAGTATTGCTTTAAGGTTGAAAAGACACTGGTTACCGAGCTTTTCGGCGGTGAAGAGAACGATGCAATGTTGGTCATTCCCGACAAACAGCTTAATGTTGATGAGCTGATAATGACCGAGGTTGTACTTAACATACCTACCAAGCACCTTTGTCGCGAGGATTGTAAAGGGGTATGTCAGCAGTGCGGTAAAAACCTGAACGACGGCGACTGTTCCTGTAAAAAGGAAAATGGCGACCCAAGGCTTGCGGTTTTAAAGCAACTGTTAAACGACGAGTGAACTACCAATCACTCTGCTGAATGTGATTATTTTTATGTTATAAAGGAGGTGCCGTAATGGCAGTACCGAAGAGAAAAACATCAAAAGCTCGCAGAGACAAAAGACGCTCAAATGTCTGGAAAATTTCAGCTCCGTCAATCGTAAAATGTTCACGCTGCGGCGCATATAAAAGAACACACAGGGTTTGCCCTGAATGTGGTTATTACAACGGTCGCGAAGTCATTAAGGTTTCCGAAGACTAAGGAAAATGCCCGATACGCTTGTATTGGGCATTTTTTGGTATTTTAAAAGGGGGCGGGAGAATGTCCGTGCTTGTTTGTGGGGTAGATGCCAATTCGCCTGCCCAACGCGCCGGAATAAAATCGGGCGATTTGTTGCTGTCGCTTAACGGCAACGAAATTGTTGATGTTTTGGATTATCGCTTTTATCAAAACGAAAAAAAGCTTGCGGTCAGGCTTATGCGCGACGGCAAGGTTAAAAAGCTTAAAATTAAAAAAGACGAGTACGAAGAAACGGGTATGCAGTTTGAAACATACCTTATGGATAAACAGCACAGCTGTAAAAATAAGTGTATTTTCTGTTTTATCGACCAAATGCCGAAGGGTATGCGCGAAAGTTTGTATTTTAAAGACGATGACTCGCGCCTTTCGTTTCTTTTCGGCAACTATATAACGCTTACAAACCTCACTGACCACGAGGTGGAGCGTATAATTAAAATGCATATAAGCCCCATAAATATTTCTGTTCATACCACTAACCCGGAGTTGCGTGTTAAAATGATGAAAAACCGCTTTGCTGGCGAAAGGCTTTCGCTTTTAAAAAGGTTTTCAGATGCGGGCATTGCGCTTAATTGCCAATTGGTGCTGTGCCCGGGTTGGAACGACGGTGACGAACTGCGCCGCAGTTTAAGCGATTTGCTTGCGTACGAAACCGTGGGTTGCATTGCTTGCGTTCCGGTTGGGCTTACAAAATATCGCGACGGCTTAGAGCCGCTTGAGTCATTTAACAAACATACAGCAGGCGAGGTTATTGATATTATCGACAGCTTCGGTGACGAATGTTTCAAAACGCGCGGCGAGCGTATTTGCTATGCCGCAGATGAGTTTTATTTAAAGGCAGAACGAGAACTGCCGCCGCCCGAATTTTACGGCGATTTTCTTCAGCTTGAAAACGGTGTCGGAATGTGGACACTTTTCAAGCACGAGTGCGAGCAGGCTATTGCGGAAATTCAGACGGTGGACACTGTCGGCGAAATCTCACTTGTGACGGGTGTTGCGGCATCACCGCTGATAGAATATGCGGCATCGCTTTGCCGCGAAAAGGCGCCGAATTTGAAAATCACCGTTCATACGGTTATAAACCGCTTTTTCGGCGAAAATATTACCGTTGCGGGACTTGTAACGGGTCAGGATATAATAAAACAGCTCGGCTGTAAAGGCTTGGGTGACCGTCTTTATATACCGTCGGTTATGTTGCGGCAAAATGAAGATTGTTTTTTGGACGATTTAACCGTGCCACAGCTTGAAAAAGAACTGAATGTAAAAATTTCCGCACTTTCGGGTGACGGTTACGAATTTGTAAATACGCTTTTGGGCGTTTAAGAGAGGTGTTTTTTATGGCTAAACCTATTGTTGCTATTGTCGGCAGACCGAATGTCGGTAAATCGACACTTTTTAACAAGCTTTGCGGTCGCAGACTCTCTATTGTCGACGACACCCCTGGTGTTACAAGAGACAGAATTTACGGCACGGCGCAGTGGCAAAATCACGATATTTTGCTGATAGATACAGGTGGTATTGAGCCTGCCGGCGACGATATAATACTTGCCGAAATGCGAAAGCAGGCAGAGCTTGCCATTGATACCGCGCAGGTTATAATTTTCGTTGTGGATTTGCGCAGTGGTGTAACCGCAACCGATTACGAGGTTGCCTCTATGCTTCAAAAAAGCGGCAAGCCCGTGGTTTTGTGCGTTAATAAATGCGATACCGTCGGGCGCGAGCCGATGGAAATTTACGAGTTTTACAATCTCGGCATAGGCGACCCGATTGCCGTTTCGTCTGTACACGGTCACGGTACGGGCGACCTGCTTGATGCTGTTTTCGAAAATTTGGAATTTGCCGACGAAAGTGATGTTGACGACTCTGTAATAGATGTCGCCGTTATCGGCAAGCCGAATGCGGGTAAATCATCGCTTGTAAATAAAATTTCGGGTCAACAGCGTTCGATAGTTTCGAATATAGCAGGTACAACGCGTGATGCTATCGACACTGTTGTAGAAAATAAATACGGCAAGTTTAATTTTATAGATACCGCCGGTTTGCGCAGAAAAAGCCGTGTTGACGACCGCATAGAAAAGTACAGCATTTTGCGTGCCAAAATGGCGATTGAACGGGCGCAGGTTTGCGTTATTATGATTGACGCAGTAGAGGGCTTTACCGAGCAGGACTCAAAGGTTGCGGGTCTTGCACTTGAACAGGGCAAGGCGTGTATAATTGCGGTAAACAAGTGGGATATTGTCGAAAAAACAGGCGACACTATGGATAAATACAGAAAAAAGCTTTGCAAGGATTTTTCCTTTATGTCCTTTGCTCCCATTGTTTTTATATCCGCAAAAACAGGTCAGCGCCTAGATAGACTTTTCGAGCTTATTAAATATGTCCACGCGCAAAACACAATGCGCATTTCGACAGGTATGCTTAATGATATTCTTGCCGAGGCTACCGCAAGAACACAACCCCCGAGTGATAAGGGCAAGCGCCTTAAAATATATTATATGACACAGGCATCGACCTGTCCGCCTACCTTTGTTTGCTTTTGCAACAGGGCAGAGCTGTTCCATTTTTCGTATCAGCGTTACCTTGAAAATCAAATTCGCTCTACCTTCGGCTTAGAGGGTACACCCGTACGATTTATAATAAGAGAACGCGGCGACGGTAAAACGAAGTAATTATACTGTAATTTCTTTTTTGAAATGGGGGACTTCAGTTGGCAAATATTGCTGTCTTAGGCTCGGGCGGTTGGGGCATAGCCCTCGCGATAACCGCCGTCGGTTGCGGAAATACCGCAACCTTATGGACACCTTTTGAAAACGAGGCAAGTGAATTGCTTAAAAACCGTGAAAGCGCATTGCTCGGCGGTGTGAAGCTGCCATGCGGAATAGCGGTTACAACCGATATTACTGTGGCACGCGGTGTAGATATGGTAATTATCGCAACCCCGTCGTTTGCGGTTGTCGAAACGGTTAAAAAGCTTGCCGAGGTCGGCGATATTAAGCTGTTGGTTAATGTATCAAAGGGCTTGCACGCCGAAACAGGTGACTGTTTTTCTACGGTTATAAATACGCTTCTGCCAAACACCGATTTTGTGGCGCTTTCGGGTCCGTCACACGCCGAGGAGGTTGCACGAAAAGAGCCGACCTCGCTTGTCGCCGCATCGAAAAGCCTTGCCGCGGCAAGGCTTGTACAGGATACCCTTATGTGCGAAACACTGCGTATTTACACGGGCGACGATGTTACGGGTGTAGAGCTTGGCGGTGCGTTTAAAAACATTATTGCCGTTGCCGCAGGCATTTGCGACGGTACGGGGCTTGGTGATAATCCCAAGGCGGCACTTATGACGCGTGGTCTTTCCGAAATTGCACGACTTGGTGTAAAGCTCGGCGCAAGAAAAGAAACCTTTGCGGGACTTACGGGTCTCGGCGATTTAATTGTAACCTGTACATCGCGCCACAGTCGAAACCATCGTTTCGGCGACCTTGTCGGTAAAGGTGTTTCGGTTGAAACTGCATTGCAAGAGGTTGGCACGGTAGAGGGCTACCACGCCGCAAAGCTTGCAAAGCTGCTTGCCGACCGCGAGGAAGTTGAAATGCCGATTGTTTCGGCGGTTTACGACCTGCTGTATAACGGCGATGATGTTGCAAGTATCGTAAAGCGCCTTATGACAAGACCGTCTAAGGACGAGTACGAGATATCGTGGTTGACAAATATACAGTGAGGTGGTACAATACTTTCACAGGGTTACCGCAAGGCTGTGGTAATCGAAATATTTTTCTGTTTTGGGGCAGGGTGAAATTCCCTACCGGCGGTAATGCATTTGCAAAGCCCGCGAGCCGCTTGCGCGGTTGACACGGTGTAATCCCGTGGCCGACGGTACAGTCCGGATGATAAAAGCAGAGCAATTTGTCTATTTGCCCCGTGGGTGTAACGCATACACTCTCGGGGTCTTTTTATGCCCCGTTTAAAACGAAAGGGTGTTCTTAATGAAAAACCAAAATGCACTGAAAAAGACCGTAATAACTGCTGTATTTTCCGCAACTGCACTTGTGCTGTTCTTTTTTGAATTTCCACTGTTACCGTCAAGCTTTTTGAAAATGGATTTCAGCGACCTTGTTGCCGCAATCGGCGGCATAGTATTGGGACCTTGGTATGCTGTTGTTGTCGAGCTTATTAAAAATCTGCTTGAAATGCTTTTAAAAGGTCTCGGCTCTACTATGGGCTTCGGCAACTTGTCGAATTTTATAGTGGGTGTTGCGTATACAGTGCCTTTTTCTGCGGTTTTTCGTGCTTTTATCGCAAAAAACGGCTTTGAAAAGACAAAGCTTATTAAAGGCGCGCTTGTTTCGTCGTTTGTCGGCGGTGTTGCAATGCTTGCAATCGGCTATTTCGCGAACCTGTTTGTTACGCCTATGTATTTTCGCTTTTTTGTCGGTCAAGCGCTTACAAAAGAGTATGTAATCGGCTTTGCCGCCACCGCGACCTTGTTTAATGCAATAAAAATTGTTATTATGTCGGTTGCACTTTGTTTAATTTTGCCGATATCCGTCGAAAGATTGAAAAAAACTGTTGACTAATTTAAAAGCAGTGATATAATATATATGTAAATTGAATTGTACTTATCAAGAGTGGCTGAGGGACAGGCCCTGTGACGCCCGACAACCTGCGTTTGCAAGGTGCCAAATCCTGCGGTTACCCGAGAGATGAGTTGAAAATCAACCTGTCGTTCTTAGGCGGGTTTATTTTTTTGATTATCGTGACAGGAGTGTTTTTATGAGTATGAAAAAATTGTTCACCTCCGAATCTGTTACAGAGGGGCATCCCGATAAGGTTTGCGACAGAATTTCGGACTCGGTGCTTGATGAAATTATTGCCCGTGACCCTATGGCGCGTGTTGCGTGCGAAACCTTTGCCACAACGGGCGTTGTAACAGTAATGGGTGAAATTACCACAACTGCCGATGTTGATATCGAGGCTATTGCAAGAAAGGCGATGCTTGAAATCGGCTATGCTTCAGAAGATGACGGCATTGACGGCAATAATTGCAAGGTTGTTGTAAAGCTTGATAAGCAGTCGGCTGATATTGCACTTGGCGTTGATAAATCTTTAGAGGCGAAAAACGACGGTGGTGAGGATACAGGTGCAGGCGATCAGGGTATGATGTTCGGCTACGCTTGCAATGAAACCGAGGAATTGATGCCGCTTGCAATCCTTTTGTCGCACAAGCTTTCTTACAGACTTACCGAGGTCAGAAAGAACGGTACTTTAAAATATTTGCGCCCCGACGGTAAAAGTCAGGTTACGGTAGAGTATGAGAACGACAAGCCAAAGCGTGTTGCCGCGGTTGTTGTTTCGGCACAGCACACTGCCGATGTTGAGCTTGAGCAGCTGCGAAAGGATATAATCGAAACCGTTATCAAGCCGATTATTCCGTCAGACCTGCTTGATGACGAAACAAAGCTTTATATAAACCCCACGGGCAGATTTGTTGTTGGCGGCCCTCACGGTGATACCGGCCTTACAGGCAGAAAAATAATTGTTGACACCTACGGCGGCTTTGCACGCCACGGCGGCGGTGCATTCTCGGGTAAAGACCCGACAAAGGTTGACCGTTCAGCCGCATATGCCGCGCGAAAGGTTGCAAAAAATATTGTCGCCGCAGGTCTTGCAGACCGTTGCGAGGTTCAGCTTGCATACGCTATCGGCGTGGCACAGCCGGTTTCGGTTATGGTCGATACCTTCGGCACGGGCAAGGTGGCTGATGAAATGCTCGCCTCTGCCGTTACAAAGGTATTTGATTTGCGCCCTGCCGCCATTATACGCGATTTGGATTTGCGCAAGCCGATTTACAAACAGCTTTCCGCATACGGTCATATGGGTCGTACCGACCTTGAGGTTGCCTGGGAAAAGACCGATAAAATCGACGAACTGCGCACCGCACTTAATTTTTAAAATAGAATTTTTAAAACCGCTGTCCTTATGACAGCGGTTTTGGACTGTATAATAGGCGTGGTTGCAATAATCGCCGATATATGCTAAAATATAGTGGTAGAATTTAGCGGAGGTTTGTGTTATGCGTTATTTAAAAGCATTTTTATGCATTGTATTCACTTTTGTTATCGCCGCGGTCGGTATGCCTACCGCTTTTGCCGAAAAGACGGTTGCAGTCGGTACTTTCGAGGAGCTTTGTGCTATTGCCGATAATTTAAGCGGTAACTATTATTTAACTGATGATATAAATGTCGACGGTAAAAAGTTTGAAACAATCGGCTCGGCTGAAAAAATGTTTACAGGCACTTTGGACGGCAGGGGACACACCGTGTACGGCGCTGTCATCACTCCGTCAAAAAGCGAAAACGGCAATTCTGCTTTCGGCGGCTTGCTTGCTTACAACAATGGTACCGTAAAAAATTTAAACATTGCCTCTGCTACTGTCGAGGTGCGAAATAACAGATATTCATATGCAGGCGGCATTGCGGCGGTAAATCTCGGAAAAATACAAAACTGCTATTTTTCGGGAACAATCAGAAATACCCTTGCGGAAATTGCGTCGTACACGGGCGGTATTGTCGGTGAACAGCTTAACGGCAGTGTAAAAAGCTCTGTCAGCTATGCCGACATTTACACAAGCGGCGGCGAACAGTATACAGGTGGTGCATTCGGCTGTGCCGAGCAAGGCGAGATTGAAAATATTGCTGTATACGGCTCGGTATTTACAAACGGTGTAGATACACTTATGGATGCATATTGCGGCGGTATTGTCGGTGCTGCGCGCGGCGGTAGCTTTAAAAACACGCTTTTTGCAGGCGGAGCAATCTCTGAAAAGCATTGCAATATTTATCTTGGCGGTTTTTCGGGTCTTGCCGAATGTAAAATAGAAAATTTTGTTTGTGCTGGTAATATAATGCCGTCCGAGATTTTTTCGCATATCTACATCGGCGGTGTTGCTGGTCAGGATTCCAACGCTACCGTAAGCGGTGCTTACTACCGTCAAAACGCCGTAAATGAAAAGCTGACAGGTAAAAGCGGAAAGGCGCTTACCGATAAGGAGTTTGAAAATACCGACTCGTTTACGGGGTTTGATTTCGGCAGTGCTTGGCAAATGAACGACGGTGTTATTTCTTTAAGAAATTTGCCCTCTGCACCCGAAAAAGAGGTTTCCGAGCTTTTGGGCGTTGAAATTCAGTCAAAGCCCAAAAAGCTTAAATATACACAGGGTGACCAGTCACTTGATTTAACAGGTCTTAAGGTCGTTGCGGTTTACAGCGGCAAAAAAGTACAGCTTAAACAAAACGAATACACCGTGGGCGGCAATAATTATGCGCTTGCGGGTAAGCAGACAATAACTGTAAATAA
>CAZIEH010000035.1:0-12736 GCA_964538695.1 uncultured Eubacterium sp.
TTTTAAACATATCTACCCATCCGTTAAAAAATTATTGTTCCGATACGGCAGGCGCAATTTTCAAAAATTGAGAGAGCTGCTCGTTATCGAGTGCGAAGTAAACATCGGTTTTAATGTATTCGCACTTTTCCTCATCATAAATATTATAATACACTCTTATTACGGGACTGTCAACGCTTAAATCTGTAACGCTTGCCTTTGACAACAGCTTTTCAATTTCGTCGACATTGTTTCTGTCTATATCGAAATAAACATAATCCTTGTAAATGTTGTGTGTTTCCACGATAATATTTTCTTCTTTTACCTGCTCTTTCAGGTTTTTCAACAGCTTTTCGCGGTTAGCGATGCTTTTCTTTTCAACAATGGAATAGAAGGTGTTTACCGTGCTTTTATACGACGAGTCCGCCATAATGCATATGGTATAGTTCTTTGTGCCGAGAACGGTATCTATATCGAATTGTACAATCGTCGCTTCGTCACTGCCGTTTACTCTGTCATTATACAGCTTTTCAAAGCTTTGATTTTCGACATCCGTTAGATAAGCCTTGTAAAGCTTTAAAGCATCGTCGTTCGAAACAGAGTAGTCGTAACGCGACATTACCGCCGTTGTTTCGGGCGAGTTGGGGTCGGGAAGCTTTGTATAAATGTTCTTGTACTGCTCGTTATTCGAAAGTAATTGCAAAAGCTTGTCATAATTCTTGTTATCGAATTGCAGTATGCGGTAGTGCGTGCCGCTTGCGGTTTTAATTACGACATTATAGCTGTAATATTCATCTGTAATAGACCAGCTTTGATAGTGGCGTTTTTTAAGGGCAATGCGTTCATTGGCGACATTTTCGCTTAAAACATTCGAAACAAGCTTGCGAATATCCTCGTCGTCAAGCTCAAGCTTAGATGCCTGTGCCGCGAAATAACCGTCAGTGCTGCTTCCGTAGGTGAAGTTGTACTGGCTTATTGTTACGCTTTTAATTTCCTTTGCGGTCGGCTCGAACGACAGTACCGCGTGCTTTGCGGTAAGAATTATTACAAGTGCCACTATGTCAATTATAACAGAGAATAAAAATGTCGGCATTGCTGACACCATACTTTTTGCACTGCGTGTGCTTAAAAGCTCGTAACCGCAGAATACTATAAAGGCAAATACGGCGAACATAGCGGTAAAAAGCAGGTTTTCGGCGTTTACACCCTCTATAATCATAGTGTTTATGAACACTGTGGGTATTAAGCCGACAACCGCGCCGAGTGCAACGCGTATTACGGTGCGCATAACCGTGGTAGATGCCGCTTTTTCGGCAGCCTCGCTTTTACGGTGCGTGAAAATACGCCAACCGATAATCAGGTATATTATACCGAGAACAGTCGTGTATATGTACGCGGTTGCAGTTATGTCAATTGCACCCGTGTTGTCAAAAAGACCGACACCGAATGAAAAAACTAACGAGAACGGAATGTTTATATCACTTGAAAGCAGACCGAAAGCATTGGAAATATCCACAATGCTCATAGAATAAACAGCCGCCTCAAGAATAACCGTTATAAACAGTCGCGGTGCGAAAATTATAAGCAGGGCGGTGGTTATATTTGAAAATACAGTACCCGTTACACTGACTGCAAGCGCCACCGCGGACATTATATAAAAGCTTGACACAAGCAGTGTTAAAATATACAAAAATGATGAAAGCATTTTGTAAACGAAATATTTTTTAAATATCAAAAACGCAACAGCAGGTATGGCGGCACTTATGAAAAGTGTCAAAAGTACCCAAGTGAAAACCGCGGCAAAGCCGCAAAAGTAAAGCTGTGTGCGCGTTTTCGGCATAGAAAAGTAAAAGTCACTTGCCGCGCGCGAGGTGGTAAAGCGCATTGCGTTTATCATCATTAAGGGTGCTACCAAGCAAAAAAGCAACAACAGCAAAGGATTAACCGAGAAAAGGTCGATATATGTTTTTGCGTTGTCGGTATGACCGTAGGAAAGCGTGTTTATTATTTCGCTTACTGTTGAAAAGAACGATACCAGTCCAAGCAGTACTACCGAGAATATGCCAAAGGTGCGTGTTGTGCGCATAGCCTCTTTATATGTATTAAAATCGAGAACCTTGCTCATCATTATCCCTCCAAATCCGTGTCAAAATCGTATCCCAAGGCGCTCATTTCATAGGTGAAGACCTCTTCAAGCGAAAGGGGAAGAACATCAAGCAAAAGCGGCATAAGGCTGTTAAGCTTTGCCACGGTTTCTTGCTTATCGCCGCGTACTATCATATTAGAAACCGAACCTTTTTTAGAAAAATTGAGGATATCGATACCATCAAATGCCGAACGGTCGTATTCCTGTGAAAGTGCAATTTGCACCTTGAAAAGCGAGGTTTTAAGGTCGTTAATATCTCTTTCAAAAACCAGTCCGCCCTTGTGCAACAGTGAAAGCTGGTCGCAGGTATCCTCAAGCTCGCGCAATGAATGCGATGTGATTATGGCGGTTGCGTTTCTTTCGGTGATTTCAGAATAGATAATCTCTTTTATCACCGTGCGCACAACGGGGTCGAGACCGTCAAAGGTTTCGTCGAAAAATATGTATTTCGGGTGCGTTGCAAGTGCAAGCAGTATTGCCGCCTGCCTTTTCATACCCTTTGAAAAGGTGTTTATGCTCTTTCTTGTATCGAGTTGTAGCTTGTATGCCATTGTGCGAAAACGGTCGTAATCGAAACCGCTGTGCATAGTGTCGTACAGCTTTGCCATTCGTTCCATATTCGCGCTCTGAATAAAGTAAAGCTCGTCGGGAACATACATAAACCTTTCTTTTGCTTTCGGGTTTTCCCACACGGGCATACCGTCTATTTCAACACTGCCGCCGTCGGGCTTGTATACGCCTGTTATAAGGCGCAAAAAGGTTGATTTTCCCGCGCCGTTTGAACCGACCATACCGTATATACTGCCCTCGGGTATAGTGCATGTTATGCCGTTTAGGGCGGTAAAATCGTCAAATCGTTTTACAAGGTTATTTACCGTTATCATACTGCTCCTCCTTATCATAAACCGTGCTGACTATATTTTGAACATCACTTTTCGCAACACCTGCAAGCTTCAGCTCCTCTAATAGTTTTTGCAGCTGTGAAAGCCGTTTTCTGCCCGATATTGCGATAATCTCTTTTGCGTTCTCGGCAATAAAACAGCCCTTGCCGGGGACGGATATTATTACACCGCGCCTATCAAGCTCGGTATACGCTTTTTGAATGGTGTTCGGATTAACCGGCAGCGTTACCGACATACGCCGTACCGACGGCATTGCATCGCCGCCGTTCAGTGCGCCGAGAAGTATGTAACGTTCGGTTTGGTTTACAAGCTGTTCGTAAACAGGCTCTTGTGACATAGCATCTATAATGAACATTTAAAACCTCCTACTTAATGATTTAACTGTACTATTTGTGTTAGTACAGTTATAATATAAACCTTTTGCTTTAATTTGTCAATACTTTTTTTAAAAAAGCAACGCAAAAATGCCGAAGCCTTGCTTTCTGTATACGATTAGTAGAGTTTTAATGCTGAAAAGATGTAAAATCTACGCAAAATTGTCTGCAAATAGTAGGTTTACTTTCTGTTTTTTATGACTTATAATTTAAGTATCAAATGTAAAGAGGTGTTTGCGTGGATACCAAAAGTGTAGGTTATACAATTGCTTCTCTTCGCAAAAAAAGCAAATTGACACAGCTGGAGCTTGCAAATTTGCTTAATGTAAGCGATAAAACCGTAAGCAAGTGGGAAAACGGTCTCGGCTACCCCGAAATCACACAGCTACCCGAGCTGTCACGAATTTTCGGCGTTTCTATCGATTATATTATGACAGGCGAGCGAAAGGGGATTACTTTGGCAGGCAACATTCTTGCCGATGTTGTAAAAACCGTAAACGATTACCCAAAGCAGGGTATGCTTACAAGCATAACCTCGGTCAGCCAATGCGTTGGCGGTTGTGTACCGAATACGGCAATAGATATTGCGAAAATAGACCGCAGTATTCCGCTTAGTGCAATCGGAAAAGTCGGTGACGACGAGTATGGAAGATATGTAATAAGCAAATTGCAAAAATACGGCATAGATACGGGCAGAATAAGTGTTTCAAACACATCACCCACAAGCTTCAGTGATGTTATGAGTCTTGCATCGGGCGAGCGCACATTCTTCCACGCACGCGGTGCAAATGCCGAGTTTTCACCCGAGGATATCGACATTTCGGCACTCAACTGTAAAATTTTGCACATCGGTTACATACTGCTTTTGGATTGCTTTGACATGCCCGATGACGAGTACGGCACCGTTATGGCAAGGTTCTTGCACAGCGTTAAAGAACGCGGTATAGAAACCTCTGTTGATGTGGTAAGTGACAGCACGGCAGATTACAAAAAGGCAATTGTCCCCGCGCTGAAATATTGCGACTATGTTATTATTAACGAAATAGAATGTTGTGGCATATGGAATATTCAGGCATATGATGATGACGGCAATTTGAATACCGAAAATGTTAAGCAGGCAATGCGTCTTACCGCAGAGGCAGGTGTTGAGAAAAAGGTTGTCGTGCATACAAAAAAGGTCGGAATTGCGCTTGATGTTAAAAGCGGTGAATTTACAACCGTAAATTCGCTTAATATACCCAAGGAGGTTATAAAGGGCAGTGTCGGCGCAGGTGACGCCTATTGCGCCGCGTGTCTGTACGGAATTTATAACAGCTATACTGACCGTGAATTGCTTGAATTTGCATCAGCCGCCGCGGCTTGTAACCTGTTCAGCGAAAATTCCATAGACGGTATGTTGACCAAAAACGAAATTCTTGAAGTTGCCGAAAAATTCGGCAGATTAAGCTAAAGGGGAGAAAGCTATGAAAATATCACAGTATAATGAAAATGTAAAAA
Source organism: uncultured Eubacterium sp. (assembly GCA_964538695.1). Taxonomy (GTDB): domain Bacteria; phylum Bacillota; class Clostridia; order Oscillospirales; family Acutalibacteraceae; genus UMGS1532. The sequence goes on from CAZIEH010000035.1 coordinate 4,899, forward strand.
AAACACTTGAATATTTCGCCAAAGCCTCTATCGCTTTGACAGAGGAGGAAAAAAAACGTATAGAGGTTGCGGATTTCGGCTTGGGCAAGCTTGATAAAATAGGCTTGCAGCTGTTGACATATATCAATACCGAGCGTGTTTGCGCGAAAGAAATGGTACTTTTGCCACAACAAACCTGTCCCGAGCACAGGCATATTCCGACAGACGGTGCAGACGGTAAAGAGGAAACTTTCCGTTGCAGATACGGCAAGGTTTATTTGTATGTTGAGGGCGAGGGCGAAAAGGAAAATATAAAGGCGCAACTGCCCGAAACCGATGTAACCGTGTTCCACGAGGTTGTTTTGAACGAGGGCGAGCAGTACACGATAATGCCGAATACAAAGCACTGGTTCCAGGGCGGCGAAAACGGCGCGGTCGTTTCGGAATTTTCGACACACAGCACCGACGAAACCGATGTTTTTACAGATGAAAGCGTTGTACGCGAAACTATTATAGAGGAGTAAATAAAAATGCTTGTTAATTTAAACGAAGTTCTTACACGCGCCGTAAAAGAAAATTACGGTGTAGGTCTTTTTAACACAACCGACAGCGATATGCTTGAGGCGGCTATTTCCGCGGCAGAGGAATTACGCGCACCTATTATAATAGGCACGGCAGAGGTGCTTTTACCGCACGGCGAGCTTCAGCTGATTGCACCGTCGGTAATTGCCGCGGCAAAACGCGCAACAGTACCCGTTGTTGTTCATTATGACCACGGCTTGACTTTTGACAGATGTATCGAGGCTTTAAAGCTCGGCTTTACAAGCATTATGTTCGACGGTTCGGCAGGCGATAAAGAGCAGAATATCGAAAGCACCCGTGAAATTGTTAAAATCGCACATTCTTTCGGTGCAACGGTAGAGGGTGAAATAGGTCATGTCGGCGAGGCTAAAACCGGCGACAACGAAACCGACGATATGTACACAACGCCACAGGAAGCTGTCGAGTTTATAAAGAACACGGGCGTAGATGCTTTGGCAATAGCTATCGGCACTGCGCACGGTGCATACAAGCAAAAACCCAAGCTTGATATAGAACGCCTTAAAGAAATACGCAAAGCAACCGACACACCGCTTGTTTTGCACGGTGGTTCGGGTCTTTCGGATGACGATTTCAAAAACACCATACATAACGGAATAGCAAAGGTTAATATTTTCACAGACCTTTGCGTTGCGGGCGAAAACGCAATGAAAGCGGCAGTTGCAGAGGGTCTTGACTATTTAACTACTCGCGACAGACGCGTTGAGGCTATGAAAGCGGCTGTTATGAAAAAGATAAAGCTGTTCGGTTGCGACGGCAAATATTGATAAAAAGCAAGAGCTTGTTCAGATTTGAACAAGCTCTTTTTTTGCTTTATTTGAGTAAGGTTTCGCTTATAAGTGCCGACTCGGTTGTTTTTATTTTCACCGCGGTTTTGCTGTACTCGGTATATGTTTTACCGTTGAGGTTATAAATTACATATGCTCTTGCAACTCTTGTGCGGTTTTGCTTGATTTCGGAAAGTGAAATCATAAATATATCACTGCCGTTATTTTTTACACAGCCCTTCAAGTCGTGGGATTTAAGCGATAGCTTTTCCGGCTCGTCACCGTAATTCACACCACCGATTATAATGCCCTGTTCGCAGATTGCCGCACCCTCGGGCAGTGTGGTTTTTGCTGTGAACGCCGCCGTAAAAAGATTGTTGTTTTTTGTGTAAAGCGGCGATGAATTGAGAACGACGGGCGGTATTGCGGGTGGGGTAGTGCCTTTTTCGGCATAAACCGCAGTAAGCCTTAAATTACCCGAAACATAGAACGAATATTCGCGTTGTGTGCCGACAGTTTCACCTGCATCGTTTTTCCAGTGCGAAAATACCTTGTCGCCTGAATTTTCGGCAGCGGTAACGGTTAAAAATGCATCGAAATATGTATTTGTAACTTGGTTGCTTTCGGCTGTGCCGTCAGATACAGTTATTCTGCATTTTACACTTTCACTGTCAAGCTTTGTATAAACGGGGCGCACAAAGGTATCGGTATTCATCATATCAAGCGGTTTGTCCCAGCATATAAAGCTGTAACCGAAAATATCCGCCGCTTTTATATTTGCATCGGCAATATCGGTTTCAAGCATTGCACCTGTTTTCGTTATACTGCCGATTATACTGCCGTCGCGGTTTATAAATGTTACCGTGTATTTGCTTTGTGTGTTTTTCGGTGAATAAATCGCCTTAATTTCATATGTTCTGTCTGCCACTGGCGATAATGTCACACTGCCGTCACTTGCGGCAGTATAGATTCCGTTGACCGAAAAATAACTAAAAATATATCCTATGCCGTTTATGCTGATTTCGTTTTTTGCAGTGTAGGTTGTGTTTTCGCAACAAACGGTGTATCCGCCTGCTGTTATGCCCGAAAGTGCGGTTACATCTGTCCCGTCGGGCAAGCTTGCGCTTGCGGTAACGGTTGCGATTTCTTTAACGCGCGTGCCCACAAGCTGCCAATCGGTTATAGCGTGCGCCCTGTTTGCAGTCGGCGATAGCTTCATCCTTATGCTGTTTGTAACTATTTCGTCGAATTTGTATGTCGCAAGTGAAACCTCTTCGGCACCGTTTGAATATGCCGCTTGTTTAATAAGCTGCGGCGTGTTTGTAAGCTTTATTTCAACCCAATCGGTGCCGTTGAAATATTCAAGCTCGGCTTTTTCGGGGTATCTGCAACCGCCGCCGTCGGAATAGAAGTAAACCTGTGATTCGGTTATTTTTACGAAATTATCGCCGAAATCAAGTGCAACTGTCGGGTGTGTTGCGGCATAGTCGTATGCCTCGTTTTGCCACGATGACCAGCGCGAGCCGTATGACGGGTCGCCGTCGTTCATTCGCGTTGTAGGGCTGTTTGAATGGGTGGTTGTTGCGGTTGCGACAGCGTTTTCCGACAGCGATTTTAAATTATCCCACTTATCGTTGTACGGCTTTGTACCGTCCTGAAGATAAACACGCATAGCGGTTAATGAACGGTTTGACCATGCAAGATAAGGTATCATTGTAAACGAAACCGTGTCGGCTTTGCCGGTTTGGTAGTTTTCAAGCGTTTGCGTGGTAACGCGCAGTACCGTCATTTCGGCAGTACCGTATGTGTTATCGGCAACGAAATTATTTATATACTCGGGGGTAAATACTGTTTTATCTGTTATGCACAAATCGTCAAGCGCAACTTTCGAGTCAAGCTGTTCCGCACAGTAGGTAACCGGACCGCGAGTAACGGCAACAAGACCCTCGTTGGTTTTAATTTTTTCACTGTCGTTTACGGTTTTTACCTCCATAGGCAGTAAAAGTGTGATTTTGTCGCCGTTATTCCACTTTCTGGTAATTGTAATATATCCGTCATCGGCGGCGGTTGCGGTGTAAATTTCGTCGTTGATTTTAACCGAATTAGAGCCTGTTGCCCAAGACGGTAGACGCAGTTTAAGGGTGAAATCTGTGCTTTCGGCAAGTGAAAGCGAAAGCTCGGCATTACCGTTCCACGGCATATCCGATGTCATTTTGACACCGACTGTCTTGCCGTTCAGCTCAAAACTGCCGCAAGAGCCGATATAAAGATTTACATACGCGGTGTTTTCACTTTGTTTGGTTGCGTAAATGTATTCGCCAAGCTTGTTTATAATTCTTACAAGATTTGTCGGACAGCAGGGCGTACCTTTCCAATTTTCGCGCGCATAGCCCTTATCGGTTTCAAGATTGTTTGTGTAGTTAAAGTGTACACCGTCCAAGCTTACACCCGAAAGAATGTTGTTGTAAAGCTGTTTTTCTATATTATCGTAATATTTCGAGTCGCCGTACAGCCTAAACATACTTTTGTTCCAAAATACATTTGAAATACTTGCGCAGGTTTCACAATATGCCAAATCTTCATCATTCGGCAGGTCGTATGATGACGGCAAGCCCTCGGTATATGAACGGTGACCTATACCGCCTGTAATGTATGTTTTAGTTTCCACATTCTCCCAAAGGTTAAGCAGATTTTCGTACATTATCTCGCCGCGCGCGATTGAAAGCTCCGCCATACCTGTGTATAGGTAGAATGCGCGAACGCAGTGACCGTAGGCATCGGTTAATTCATCAACGGGCAAATGACTTGATGTCGCTGTTTTATCAAGCGAATCGTAGTGGATTTTTCTGTTTTGGTCCAAGAAATATTGGCACAGCTCAAGGCATTTTTCCGAATATGCCGCACCGTATTTCGGCATATCGTAAACGGTTGCCGCAAGCTTTACAAGCGCAAGCTCAATTTCCTCGTGACCGGGGTATGTAAAGGCTGCGGTATATGTTTTGTTGTTCTTTTGGAAGAAAACGGAATAAACCAAATCAAAAGACTTCATAGCTGCATCAAGCAGTGCCGCATTACCTGTTGCGTTGTAAATCGCAACCGCAGCCTCAAAAAGGTGACCTATACAGTAAAGCTCGTGCAAGCCCTGATTTGAAAAACGGTGCGATGCGTTGCCGTTTTCAACCCAAGACAGTGTGTGATGGATTGTATACAAGGTATTTATGTATCCGTCATCGCCCATAGCGGCGGTAATAAGTGCTGTCCAATCGGCAAGGTATTTTTCTATATTTGCCACACCTGCCGCAATTTTGGGGTCTTTGGATTTTTTGTAGTTTTGTATAGCGTACGCCATACCCTCCATAACCTTGTAAACATCGCTGTCCGATGCAAAGTTTCCGCCGTAGGTTTTGGCAGAAGAACGGTATTTATCGGTAGCGGCAAGGCGCGTAACCTCATCTAAAATTTCTTTTTCGGTTGCGGCGTTGCCCTTGTTTTGTTTTGCCTCGGCATAGATTTCCGCGGCAACTTTAAAGTTGTTTAAAGCACCGACCTTTTCAAATTCATTTGCCGCGTGGTCAAAGCTTACAAGCAGTGTTTGTTCGCGCCTGCCACTCCAAAAAGTATCGGCAATTTCGACATTTGCAAAATCTACCGTATTTATAAATTCTTGTGCCGAGGACGACTGTTCGGCAGATTTTTTGCCGAATGCCGCCATTTCGTGAATTCGCATATATGAATATTCTGCCTCCCAAGTAACTTCTGTAACACCCATAGTTATTTTTACGCCGAGATAACGGGCGCGTTGCGGCTTGTTGAATTTTATTTTCTGAACATAGCCATCGTTTTTCGTTTTGTTTACATATACCGCAAGCTTGTTTTCTGCGTTATAAAGCGATTTTTTTGAAGAACCTGCGTAAAGCTCATACGCGCCTGTTTGCAGGTTGCCGTCGCGGCTGAACATCCAAAACTCGTTGACATCATAATATGCACCGAGATTGTAGGTGAAGGTTGCGTATGTATCAATTGCACTTTCGTTAAGTGTTGCTGTCGACGGGTTCCAGCCGTTTTCGTATTTTATATTGCCGTTTGTATTTGAGGCAAACAAAACTCCCGCAACATCGCCCGATTCATACGGTGCATTAACCACCATACCGTCGGTAAGGTGAGGATAAGCTTTAATGCTTTTCTTTGTTCCGTTTTGACAGCCTGTAATCGAGGCGCCGTTTTTGTAAAGCAAATTATCTTTTATACTTTGACCCGAAACGGATTTATCGCTGATTTCGCCGCCGTTTTCGGGATATTGCGGTGATTGCTCGGTTACGGTGTAAGAAGGTGTACCCAATATCGCAATTTCAAAAATATGCGGAAAAGCATAGCTAATATCACCAAGCGGAGTGGTTAAAACGGATTTTGTAATGCGTATGCCGACATAATTGCCGACCACGCTGTCGTCAAAAGAAATTGCCTGCGCTATACTGCTGTTTACCGTGTTATCACAGGTGAATATATACGAGTCGTCGGTATACAGTGCTTGCGGCGTATCCGAAACATATATTTTGTATTCTTTAAGATACATAGACGAGTCGCCCGAACAGCATACTATAAGCTTTTCAAGGTCGGAACGGCAATTTAAGCGAAATGTTATATCATACCAAACATCGTTTCTGTCACTGCGGTCGGCATTTTGTGTTACGACCCTGCCGTTATGTGTGTAATCGGGGTACTCATCGGTGGTGACAAATATATCTTTAACCCTTTGGTCGTTCCATTTAATGTCACCGTCGGTAAGGTGGTTAGTACCACCTTTTGTAAAAGGTAAAGAAAATACCCGTTCGCCTTTTGCGTTTGCGGCGTTGGCAGTTATCATATATTGCCCAGATGAAAGCTTTGCCAAATCGGCACTTGCATTGGCGGTATGACCGATATCGCCAAAGCCTTTAACAAGATTTTTGTCCGAATTAACATCTGCCTGCGTTGCCTCGGAATTATCGTAAGAATCGTTGTACGACAAATGCTCGCTTGAAATTGCGGCAAATGCACCGAAAACACTTGCGGCAGATAGGGCAAAGCATAAAACAATGCCAGTTATGCTTTTTAAAAGCTTTATTTTCATAACATTACTCTCCTTGGTAATATATTTCGTTTTAAATATAACACAAGGCGGAAATTTTTAAAACGACAATTATATACTGTGTACTTGCAATTATCGACTTATTATGTTATATTTACTGTGTCACAGAACGGAGATATAGTATGAAACGGTTTTTAAATATAAACGCACTGCCTGTAATTTGGCGTGGAGATGAAAAAATCAACTTCAAATTTTTTGCAAAAAACGAAAAGCACGAGGACAGAATCCCCGATTTTTCAACATTGATTATGGTTTTTGACGGCACATTGTCCTTTTTGGAAAACGGTAAGCAGGTTGATGTAACGGCAGGGGAGTACTACATTCAAGAGCAGGGTATGCATCAATCTGGTGTTGCTATAATCGACCCTCCTGTTTACTTTTACCTGCATTTCACAGGCGATTTTTATTGTGAAGAGGACAGTGGCTTGCCCGTAAAAGGAAAAATAGACATTTCGGAAATCAAAAACACCTGCAATAGCGCAATGGCAGTGGCAAGAAAAGGGAATTATGAGTTCGAGGCGAATTTGCTGTTATATAAGCTTATTAAAAGGCTTTACGAATATAATTCGCCGAAAAGACGAGGATATGACATTGCCGCAAATATTGCTGAATTTATAGAAAAAAACGCGGCAAATATCAACGGTCTCGATGATGTCTGCCGCAAGCTGAATTACAACAAGGATTATATTATAAGGGTTTTTAAAAAGCGGTTTAATATAACGCCGTATCAGTATATAAAATATCAAAAAACGATGTATGCAAAAGAACTGCTTTCGGGCAGTAATTTGACCGTTTCGCAAATAGCGGCGATATGCAACTATCCTGACGAGTCGGTTTTTTATCGCAGTTTTAAATCCGTTGCGGGCATTTCGCCGAATGAATGGCGCAAAACGCTGTGATTTAAGGTAAACCGCTATTTATTGTCTTCGTCAAAGACGCTCATATGAATGTTATATGCGTGTTCTTTGGAATTTTTGGGTCGTATGCCTGTGAAAAAACATTAGGCTTTCCGTTATAAGCTCCATAGCGTTGTACCTTCGTATAAAATCGTATTCCATACCATCATTCCACATAAAGTGGGTATTAAATACCAAAATAATCGTACCCAATATTACTGCTCATTATCCTTATACTCATACTAAAACCTCCGATTTTTATTATGTAGTATGCTTGCTTAGCTTATAATGGCATAATTTTGCATAAAATACAATAAAATTGTTCAAGAAAGTAATCATAAAAATTTTAATGGCAAAAAGAAAAAATCCTGCCGAAAAAATCGACAGGATTTTTTTGGTCCGAGTGACTGGAGTCGAACCAGCGGCCTCTTGAACCCCATAGATTGCCGCAAGCGGCAATCTGTAAAA
>CAZIEH010000036.1:0-12579 GCA_964538695.1 uncultured Eubacterium sp.
CGTTTGGCTTTGACGAAAAAAACACCACGGTTAAAAAGCTGACCGTACAAGAGGGGGTACGCGTTATTCGCGAAAGCGCGTTTTCAAAATTCACCGCGCTTGAAGAGGTTTCTCTGCCATCGACGATTGAACGCGTTACAGGCGACTGCTTTCACGGAACAGAATGGTACAAGTCACTTGATGACGAGTTCTGCACCGTGGGTAATGATGTGCTTATAAAATATTGCGGCAACGGTGGAAATGTCACTATACCCGAGGGTATTCGCGTTATCGACTGTGCGGTATTTTCGGGCAACACAAAAGCCTCTCGCATTGTCTTTCCGAAAAGCGCACTTTGTGTCGGGTCTGATGTATTTGACGGTTGCACCGCAGAGGAAATTGTTATAAACGACAATTTAACCGCCGCCGATAATTCGTCATTTTTCGGCAGTGCTTGGTACGAGCAGCAGGCGACACCGCTTATAGTGGGCAAGGGTGTGCTGATTAAGCAAGAACCCGAAAACGGCGTTTTTGAAATTCCCGACGGTGTTTTGTATGTTTCGGGTCTGCGCCTTGACGAGCTTGATGAATATGTAACCGTACGCATAGGAAAAGATGTTACAACTATTGCGGATATGCGCACGCTTGGGTACGCCGAGGGGTTTTCGGTAAGCAGTGACAATGCCACCTACTCTGCAAAAAGCGGAATTCTTTATAACCGTGAAAAAACCATACTTTGCCGTTTCCCCATTTACCGCGATACCTCGGTTTTTCGTTCGCGCGACGATTTAACGCAAATTTCAAACTATGCTTTTTTCGGCACTTCTATAAAAAAAGTCGACCTTAACGACGGTATTACGCTTATCGGCAACGAGGCATTTTCAAATTGCGAAAGCCTTACCGAATTTGTTATGCCCGGTACGGTTTCACAGCTTGGTCACAGTGTTTTCAAGGACTGCAAAAATCTTGAAAGTGTACAGCTTTCAGAGGTTGTTAAGCGTATTCCGCGTGAAACCTTTAAAAACTGCACATCACTGCAAAAAGTACAGACAGGCGACTATCTGACCGAAATTAAAGAGGCGGCGTTTTCGGGGTGCGAAAGCCTTACCTCTTTCACCGTAACAAAAAACATTTCCTCAATTTCGGACAATGCCTTTGAAAATTGCGACAATTTTGTGCCGAAAATCGCGAACGGCAATATTTATTTTGAAATAATTGACGGCAAGCTTTCAAAACGCAAAATAGGACGCTAAACAGCGCGTTATAAAAGGAATGATTAATTTGCAAATAAAAACCTACAACCTTGGCGATACCGTGCGGCTTATCTTGTGAACGAAAAAGGAAATGTGTCATTGCTTTTGTACCCGAAAGCTATCTAGCATAAACTGAAAAATCCTTGGGAGCTTGAAAATTTCGTTCCCGACCCCCATGCATCGTACAGTTACAGTCTGCACCGCTATTTCGGCGGTTGGAGCAGAGAGGGCAAGCATATAGAACAAACCATTGAGGAATTGGGGCTTGAGGACACCTGGGCTTGCAACTGCTGTGCTAATGAAAAATTTGGCTGTCGCGGAAGCTATCTCGTTGAAAGTTATTTCCCTGCGGCTGTTTTCGAGGATAGTGCTACGGGTGTTTCATGGGCGGCACAGCTTGCGCACAACTGCACATGGCAAACGGAGCTTACGCGCTGTTCGGACACACTCGGTATTTCGGGTGGTATAGGCGATGTGGAATTTTGCGGCTGGTCTAAAACCGTAAAAAGCGGTGAAAGCTTTACCGCACCTAAGACGCAAGGGCAGGGTAATAAAAAAACGACGGTTGGCGCTCGTATTGGGATTTTCGCCGTGCCGATGTACGCGATTATCTGCGTGAAAAGGTTATAAAAATGCTGAAAGATAACGGCTTTGGTTATATTAAAGTCGATTATAACGCCAATATCGGAAATGATGTCGACGGCGATTGTGCGGGCGCGGAAAACCTCCGTCAGCACCTTGCGGCTGTCCGTGAGTTTTTTGTCAAGATGAAAAACGAAATACCTGATTTGGTTATCGAAAACTGTTCTGCTGGCGGTCACCGTTTAGAGCCGTCTATGCTTGCGGTTTCTTCGGTTTCATCTTTCTCGGACGCGCACGAGTCTGTTGAAATACCGTATATTGCGGCTAATTTACACAGGCTTATGTTGCCGGAGCATTCGCTGATTTGGGCAGTTCTTCGCTCCGATGACAACGAGCAACGACTTGTTTATTCGCTTGCGGCGACTTACCTTGGTGTTCCCTGTATTTCGGGTGATGTCGACAAATTAAACGCCGAGCAACGCGCTGTTTTGAAACGCGGTTGCGACTTTTACGCAAAGCTTACAGATGTCCTTAAAAACGGTGACACAAAAATTTACGGTAACCGCAGTGTCAGCTACCGCCACCCGACAGGTACGCAGACTGTTGTCAGAAAGAGCAAAACACAAGCGCTTGTTATTTGCCATGCGTTTAATGACACGGCAGATACCTTTGAAATTGAGTTAGGTGCCGAGTTTAAGCTTTGTGACGGCTTTTATGCCTATAATATAGAGCTTTGCGGCACTACGCTTATAATAAATAAAATGAAAGAGCTTTCTGCGGCGGCTGTTCTGCTTGAAAAAGCTTAATAGTCTTTCACTTCATAAATACAGAAAAATCCGAGACTTGCATATAATAGCAAGCCTCGGATTTTTTTGCACTTATATTAATTTAAACAAAAAACACACTTAGCTGTTCAGCAAAGCAATCGGTTGTGTTGTGTGCTTTTTAATCGTTTCTTTCGTCACCCCAGAAGAACACGGCTACCGTGCCGGGACCCGAGTGACTGCCGATTGTAGGACCTATATTATGAATTTCAACCTTACCGTCAATGTTTTTAAAACGCTTTTCAATTTCGGCGGCAACCGCCTTTGCATCGTCAAGACAAGCCGAGTGGCACATATAGCATTTGCCACTGTAATTCAAGCCGCCGTCAGCGTGCTGTTGCATTTTGTCGACAATTTCCTCCATAACGCGATTTTTACCGCGAATTTTCTGTCGGGGGATAAGCTTGCCGTCTAAGCTGACATTAAGCAGAGGACATATTTTAAGCACCGTTCCGAACCAACCCGAAAGCTTTGAAATTCTGCCGCCCTTGATATAAAAAGTAAGGTCAGTCGAGAAGAACCAATGGTGCATTTTAAGCTTGTTTTTTTCAACCCATTCGTACACTTCTTCTATCGATTTTCCCTCGTCGCGCAAATCGGCAAGTCTATCCATAATAAGTCCGTAGCCGCTTGATGCGCCGAGAGAGTCGACCGTATAAATCTTTCTTTCGGGGTATTTTTCTCGCAATTCCTCAACCGCGGTTACCGACGATTGATATGCGCCCGAAATACCCGAGGACAGCGAAACATACAAAACATCCTCGCCGCGCTCTAAAAACTGTGTTAAATAATCTATAAGCTCGCCTGCATTTATTTGTGATGTGCGGGTAGAGGCGCCGTCGGTCATCGCCTTGTAAAACTCGTCGTGCGATATACTTTGACCAAGGTCGTCGGAGTATTCCACATCATTCAAAAAGTAATGATAGGGGATATACTCTATATTTCTTTCTTTCAAATGCTCTGCGGTAAGGTCAACGGTTGAACCGCAAGCCAAAACAAAGTTTGCCATAAAAAATACCTCGCTTTAAAGTATGTAATTTCGTATTCACGCCGAGGCCTTGCCCCTGCACCGAATTTTCTACCTTGTTATTTTACCAAACTTTGCAAAAAAATTCCACCTAATAATCGAAAATTCTTCTATACTAAAAAACAATCGACAGTAGAGCGTTTTGATTTTCGCTCTACTGCCGGTAGAATTTGTGATTTTTGCGCTTAAATAAAGGCTTTTCAGCGCATTTTTACAGTTTGTATTTTTTGAATTTCAGTTTTCTCGCGCCGCAATTATCGCTTTTGTAGAGTCGATATTTTGCATTTCACCGTAAAAAACGAACGCATTTCGGCTCAATTTCCGAGCTTTTCGGCAAGCTGTGCCAAGTCCTCTTTTGAAAAATACTCGATAGTAATTGTGCCGCGGTTGTTTTTGCCGCCCGTAATCTTAACCTTTCTGCCGATAGTTTCTTTCAGTGCAAGCTCGGTTTCGCGCAAGAATGTATCCTGCTTTTCGGTGCGTGGCTTTGCGGCTGATTTTTGTCGCTGAGCAAATTTCTCAAGCTCCCTTACAGACGCGCCCTGCTGTGCAAGTTGTACTGCCTGCTCGCGCAATGTATCATCGGTTATTGCAAGTATTGCCCTGCCGTGACCTGCGGTTAATTCGCCGATTTTTATAAGCTCCAAAATATCATTTGGTAGGGCAAGCAGTCGAACCGCATTAGCCACCGCAGAACGCGACTTTGTACAGGTTTCGGCAACTTGCTCTTGCGTTAAGCCATAGGTGTCCATTAAATATTTATAGCCTGCCGCTTCCTCAATCGGGTTTAAATCCTCGCGTTGCAGGTTTTCAATCATAGCAAGCTCCATTGCCTCGCCGTCGGTCATTTCGCGAATGATTACCGGCACCTCATCAAGTCCCGCCATTCTGCTTGCGCGCCAGCGCCTTTCGCCTGCAACAAGCTGATAGCCGCCACTTGGTAAAGAGCGAACCAAAAGCGGCTGTAACAAGCCGTGTCGCGAAATGCTGTCTGAAAGCTCTTGTAAAGCCTGCTCGTCAAACTCTTTTCGCGGCTGATTTCTGTTCGGTTCTATTTCGGAAATTCTTACCTTGACCGCCGAATTTGTATCCGCAGAGTTTTCGGCAAAAAGCGACTCAAAACCTCTGCCAAGACCACCTTTTTTAGCCATTTTAAAAATCCTTTCAATATTGTCGTTTTAAGCAACAATTATTTGTTTCTTTTCAAAAATTCCTTGCAAAGAGCGTCGTAAGCCTTTGCGCCCTTACCTTTCGGGTCGTAATACTGTATCGGAACGCCGTAGCTTGGCGCCTCGCTAATTCGTACCGAGCGCGGTATCGCCGTAGAGTAAATTTTCTTTGCAAAAAAGCGTTTAACCTCGCCCACAACCTGCTGTGTCAGGTTTAGTCTGCCGTCGAACATTGTCAGCACAATTCCCTCAAGGTCAAGTACAGGGTTGTACAATCTTTTAACCTCGCGTACAGATGCCATAAGCTGTGAAAGACCCTCCATAGCAAGATACTCGCACTGCATAGGTACCAAAAAGGTATCGGCGGCACAAAGACCGTTTATAGATACAAGTCCTATTGAGGGTGGGCAATCGACAAATATGTAGTCGTACCGTTCTGCAATACCGGCGATGGCATTTTTAAGCTGTGACTCGCGATGTTCAAGACTAATCAATTCAACCTCTGCACCTGCTAACTGTCTGTTAGAGGGTAGTAAATCTATATTTTTGAACTTTGTGTGAATTACAATATCATCAAATGCAGTGTTTCCTATCAGCAAATCGTATGACGAAAGCTTTACGCCCTTTTTATTAACGCCGAAAGCACTTGTGGTGTTGCCCTGCTGATCAATATCTATAACCAATACTTTTTTTCCCGCTATACCTACTGCCGCAGAAAGATTTACCGTGGTTGTGGTTTTGCCGACACCGCCTTTTTGGTTAAATACAGCTATAACCTTTGCCAATCGTCTTACCCCCTAAATTACATTTACCTTATTCATTATATCAAATACCGCAGATAATGTAAAGAGGGATTAGCCGTGTTTTTTTGTTTCACGTGAAACAAAAGCTATTTCGTCTCGTACTTTTCTACCGTTACACCCTTATAATAATGCTTTAAAATTGCCTTATAATCGTTTCCGTCGTTCGCCATAAAGTTTGCACCGTTCTGACTCATACCTGCCTGATGACCGTATCCGCGCACCGTGAAGCACAGCTGTTTGTTTTTTATACAAATATCAAAGTTTTGTGACCGCAAATCAAAAAGCTCGACAATATCCGCACCTGTAACAGTTTTCCCGTTTGCGATTATTCTCAACACATTGCCGCAACCCGTTTTTTCCACCTTACCGCCTGCAAGTGCTGTCGCTGACACGCCGCGGCTTTTCAATATTTCGTCAGCTTGCTCAGTATTCTTTTTACATTCACTTAAATATCCGTTAGCAAGCTTGTCAAAGGTGCTTTCGACTGATTGTAAATAAGAATAATCGCTACCCCATACATTTTTGCAACTTTCTGTTTTACCCGAGGATATGGCGTGATAAACCGCAAGTATAGGTTTGTTTTTATATAAAATCGCTTCATTTTTAACTTCTTTTATAAGCTCCGTCAGCTTTTTATCGTACTTTTTCGCAGAGCTGCCCCAATTTTTCATAGCCGTTTCTTTTGAAATAAATGCTTGGCTTGTTTGCGAGTCGGTTGAAATATCGTACTTTTTGTTTTTGTTTTCGTTACAACGAAACAGCGTATATGTTCTTGCCGCAACTATCTGCGCCTTTATCGCCTCGTCGTGATATAACATAGGACATTCTCCTGCAACAACGCCGTACAGATAATCATTCATATCCATAACCGTTATCTTTTCGGTTTCAGCATCATAAACTCTTACGGTATTGGTCGCGGTCGGTGCGCTTTTGGCTTTTGTTTCAGTCTTTGACACAGTATTTACACTTGCGACAACCGCAATATTTTCCTTTTTTCTTTCTCCCGATGACAGCGAATATAAAGGAACAGCGATAACGCAAACGGTTAAAATAGGTAATATAACAGAATTAAAGCTTTTCATAACATCTTTCCTTTTTAATACATTGACTTTTCGGTAATTGTGCATTACAATATATACTATAATATATTGGGTTTGTCCGAATTTTATGCACCGAAGAAAGGTTAGATTATATGAAACAAGGTAAAATATGGGCGGTTTTTTCGCTCTCTACCGCCGTTGCCGTCGTTTTGCGGCTACTGCAATCAGCTTTTTTTATTGACACAGAAACAGGCTTTTCAAAAAGTGGAGGCGCGAACACTGCTGTTCTCGTCGTAACATACAGCTTAATCGTTATTTGTGCTGTTGCCGTGTTTATTGTAACAACATTTTTAAGTAATTTACAGCCCATTCACGCGCCGGATATAAAATCTCATAAAGGGCTTGCTGTTGCCGCGTTTTTACAGGCAATTTACGGTCTGTACACCCTCGCAAGCGTTTCACTTGACGGATTAAAGGGAAGTAACATAATTTATGCATTGCTACTGCTTTTGAATGTTGTGTTTTTTTGCATTTACAGTATATCCTCGTTCGCAGATATAAAGCTGTCACCGCTACTTTCGCTTATGCCTGTATTCAGCTCGTTATTTGTTCTTATTTCAAATTTTTTAAGCTACAACGGCGTTGCGAACATTTCCGAAAATATTTTATCAATATTTTTTATGTGCCTGCAAACGGTATTTTACTTATACCACGCAAAAATTATTTGCGACACCGAAACTCGTCGCTCATGCCGACTGATATTGCCAATCGGCTGTTTTACGGCGTTTTGCGGATTTATTTGCACAGTGCCGCAAATATTGCTGTACACCGTCGGCGGTTCTGCGGTATTGCATAATTCAGGCGCTACCGAGCTTGGCTTTTTGTTTACCGCAATATATGCAACAACATTTATTACATCGCTTTACAGCAAAAAAGAAACCGCCGAATAATTTGACGGTTTCTTTTTATGGGGAATGGGTGGTATGTGTTTATTGTATATCAAATATTCATATTCGGCAAGATTTTTTGTTCTACAATAAACATTATTTTAAGATTTTTAAATGCAAAAAACTGCAAAATAAAAAAAGTAAAAGCACGACAATCAGCAAAATGTCGTGCTTTTTGCGATATTTAAAGCGGATTTTTTGAGATTTTAGAACCGTGGCGCGGATATTTTGCAAGCGTAGCTTTCAGCTTTTTATATTCGGCAAAGACTCTGACACTGCTATCGGGCAAAATTTCCTCCGATAATTTTCCCTCGTCTGCACCAAGCGTTTTTACGGCATTTACTGCGGCAACCGCCTCAACATAGGCGGCAGGGCCTTTTAATGCTATAAACGAGCCACCTTTTTTTACAAGTGGCAAACAATATTCACTTAAAACCTGTAACCGCGCGACAGCACGCGCAGTCGCATAATCAAATTGTTCTCGCAAATGAGGTTTTCTGCCCGCCTCCTCGGCGCGCTCGTGAATAAGCTCTACCGACAGCTCAAGCTGATTTGCAACCTCGTTTAAAAAATTAAGGCGTTTATTTAAGCTGTCAAGCAGGGTGATTTTTAGGTCGGGTCGTGCGATTTTCATAACCATTCCCGGAAAGCCTGCGCCCGTGCCGACATCTATAACGGTTGCGCCTTCTTTAAAATTAAAGTGCTTAAAGATTACAAGGCAGTCGTAAAAATGCTTTGTGATAATTTCCGTGGGGTCGGTAATAGCAGTTAAATTCATAACCTTGTTCCATTCCACCAACAGCTCGGCATATTTTTGCAAGCGATTTACGGCAGCGTCATCAAGCACAAGTCCAAACTCTGTACAAGCATTGCATAGGTCGTTGTAATTATTCATTATTGTTTCTCCCGTTGAATTTTGTCAAGATAGATAAGCAATACGGAAATATCGGCAGGGGATACACCCGAAATTCGTGATGCCTGACCGATAGAGTGCGGCGCGATTTTTTCAAGCTTTTCGACAGCCTCAAGCCTTAATCCGACAATTTTCGAGTAATCTATGTCATCGGGCAACAGCTTGTGTTCAAGTCTTTTTATCTCCTCAACCTGTGCGGCTTGGCGCTTTATATATCCCTCATACTTAATTTCAACCTCAACCTTGTCAGCAATATCCGTATCAAGTGTGGGTCTTTCGGGGTCAAAAAGTTTTAAATCGGCATAACTTACCGTTGGACGGCAAATCAATTCCGCAAGCTTGCAGCCTGTGTTTAACGGTGATGTTTCACGTGAAACAAGATAATCGTTTATACCGCTTTTCGGCGAAACAGTTGTGGTTTTAAGTCGCAGAATTTCTTTTTCTTTCAGCTCCTTACGCATTAAAAAGCTGTTCCATTTACTGTCGCCGATAAGTCCCAATTTTCTGCCGATAGGCATAAGTCTTTCGTCGGCATTGTCTTGTCGCAAAAGAAGTCGATATTCACTGCGGCTTGTCATCATTCTGTATGGGTCAGAGCAACCCTTTGTGACAAGGTCGTCAATAAGTGTACCGATATATGAGCTACTGCGAGGTAATATAAACTTATCCTTGCCTTTTACGGAATTTGCGGCATTTACACCTGCAACAAAGCCCTGAACAGCCGCCTCCTCATATCCAGATGAGCCGTTAAACTGACCTGCGCCGTATATTCCACTGTGATTTTTAATTTCAAGTGTAGGGGTAAGATATAACGGGTCAATACAGTCGTATTCTATTGCATAGGCATTTCTTGTAATCTCGCAATGCTCCAAGCCCTCGATAGAATGATATATTTCTATCTGCACCTCTTCGGGCAATGATGACGACATACCCTGTAAATACATTTCCTCGGTATTTTCGCCGCACGGCTCTATAAACAGCTGATGTCGCTTTTTATCTTTAAATCTTACTATTTTATCCTCGATACTTGGGCAATAGCGCGGCCCTACACCTGTAATATCACCTGAAAACAGGGGAGAACGGTGTAAATTATTAAGTATTATTTCTTTTGTTTTGTCGTTAGTATATGCAATATAGCAAACGGCATTATTTTTAACTTCTTTTTTTGTGTCATAGCTGAAAGGAACAGGATTTTCGTCGCCGTACTGTATTTCCATTTTTTCAAAATCAATACTGCTTTTCAGTACACGCGCAGGAGTTCCCGTTTTAAAGCGGCGCAAGGGAAGTCCCAAGGCTTTAAGACTTTCCGTAAGGTTGTCGGCGGCAAATGTGCCGTCGGGGCCACCACTGAAATTAACCTCGCCGACAAAAATACGACCGCAAAGATAAACTCCTGTTGCGATAATCACTTTTTTACATTTGTATTCCGCGCCGAGCTTTGTAACAACACACCAGTTATCACAGTCTTTTTTAAGCTCTGTAATCTCTGCCTGTTTCACGCTTAAATTAGGCTGAAGCTCTAAAATATGCTTCATATAAGCGGCGTATTCACGGCGGTCGATTTGTGCGCGCAAGGAATGGACAGCAGGTCCTTTACCTCGGTTAAGCATACGGCTTTGCAATGTTGTTGCATCGGCGGCGCGACCCATTTCACCGCCAAGTGCATCAAGCTCTCTTACAAGGTGACCCTTGGCAGTTCCGCCGATTGACGGATTACACGGCATATTGCCGACCGTATCCATATTTATTGTAAAAATTACGGTTTTCACACCAAGCCGCGCCGATGCAAGTGCCGCCTCTATTCCTGCGTGTCCTGCACCAATTACGGCAACATCATAATTACCGGCAAAATAATTCATTTTAAAACTCGCTTTCAGCAAAACTTTCGTATTGTATTATACTATTTTTTTTACCGTGTTTCAATATATAATAACAAAAAAAGGGTATTTACACGCAGTAAATACCCTTTATATTAATTGTTTGACTGTTCTATAACCTGCTTTGCCACAGGTTGAGGTGCTTCCTCATATCTTTCAAATTCAAAGCTAAAGGTTGCCCAGCCCTGCGTTACGGAGCGCATTGCCGTTGCAAAGTCACCCATTTCCGCCATCGGAACCTCGGCAACTATTTCTTTATACTTTGCATTTGCGGTATCCATTCCAAGCACTTTTCCGCGCCGCTTTGTAATGTCGCCTATAACATCACCCATATAATCGTCGGGAATATAAACCTTTAGCATACCTATCGGTTCAAGAATAGTCGGTTGTGCCTGCGGTATACCTGCCTTGTATGCGGCATTCGCGGCAAGCTTGAAAGCCATTTCTGACGAATCCACAGGGTGGTACGAGCCGTCTACAAGTGTTGCCTTTATGCCTACCATCGGGTAACCTGCCAAAACGCCCTGCTGTATACTTTCCTGCAAGCCTTTTTCAACAGCGGGGAAAAAGTTTTTGGGAACACTGCCGCCGAATATTTTTTCTTCAAATATAAATTCACCGTCGCACGGCTCAAATTCAATCCAAACATCGCCGAACTGACCGTGTCCGCCCGATTGCTTCTTATGTCTGCCCTGTACCTTTACCTTGGCTTTTATAGTTTCGCGATACGGTACCTTCGGGGATTTAAGTTCAACCTCCGCACCAAATTTCTTTGAAAGCTTGGTTTTAATAATGTCGATATGTTGTTCGCCCATACCCTCCAAAATCATTTCCCGCGTTTCCTTGTCGGTATAAAAACGCATTGTCGGATCTTCTTCATACAGGCGCGCCATACCTTGTGCAATTTTTTCCTCGTCACCCTTCTTTTGGGCATAAACCGCTGTTTTTAAACAAGGCTTCTGATATTCGCCGATTTTAATACTTACAATATTATCGGCACCGCAAAGTGTGTCGCCCGTTAAAACATCACCAAGCTTTGAGGTACAACCTATATCACCCGCAACAATTTCCGCGGCATCTATCTGCTTTCCACCACGCAGGAACATAACCTTTGAAATACGCTCCTCCTCACCTGTGCGCGCGTTTATAAGTTTTGTGTCGTTTTTAATTATTCCCGAAATAACTTTAAAATACGAAAGCTTACCGATAAACGGGTCGGCAACAGTCTTAAACACAACTGCCGCAGGTGTTGCTGACTCATCTGCTTTAACTGATTTTTCATCGTTACCGTTTTTCACGGTAAACTCAATCTCATCGGGTGAGGGGAATATTTTTACTATATATTCCTCAAACGCTTTTACACCCTCGCCTGTTGCATTAACACCTGCAAAAACGGGATTTATTTCGCGATTTAAAAATGCTTTTTTAAGTGCGGCAATTATTTCGTCGGAGCTTAACTCTTGACCGTCAAAATATTTTTCCATTAGATTTTCATCTGCCGATGCCGCCGCCTCTATAAGCATAGTTCTTAAATTTTCAATATCGGTGCTTTCGGGCATTTCAACCTCTTTTTCATCAACACCGTCGCACGAAAATGCACGGTTTTTAATTAAATCAACATAGCAAACCACTTCGTCATTTTGAACATATGGCACGGTTACGGGACAAATGGCAGAACCGTATTTACCCGTAAGCTGACTCATAACCATATAAAAATGCGCACGCGGCGAATTTAGCTTTCCCACAAAAAATGCAATTGGCTTTTTTTCCTCTGTTGCGCGGTCATAGCAAAGCTCGCTTCCTATATTTAGACCCGATTTACCCGAAAGAGCTATTACTACCGAATCACAGGCATTTAAAGCCTCGGTCACACCTGCGCCGAAATCAAAAAGTCCGGGTGCATCTATTATATTTAATTTGTTTTCGGAAAGCTCTGCGGAATATACCGATGCCGAAACCGAGCAACCTCGCTTTTTTTCCTCGGTATCATAATCAAGTGTAAGTGTGCCATCGGCAACATTGCCTATTTTTTCAATTTCACCTGCGGCAAAAAGCATTGCATCGCAAAGTGTTGTTTTACCACTGCTACCGTGACCTAACACCGCAATATTTCTTATTTTTTCTTTTTTATATGCCTTCATTTTTATACAGCACACCCCTTATAT
>CAZIEH010000037.1:0-12282 GCA_964538695.1 uncultured Eubacterium sp.
TATGAGCGAAATTAAGCAGATGTACCTTAACGCTTACTACGGCGACAAGCACTTTAAAGAGGTTGAAAAGCCCACAGCAGATTCGGGCTTTCGCAGTGCCGACGCCGATGAAGTAAAACAGACCTACCGCAAAGCACGCGGCGGCAAAAAAATGTAAGGAGGAGTAGATTATTATGAAACTTGACAGAGTTATTGCAGTAAGAAACTCAAAAACAGTTTACCGTGACGGTGACCGTTGTATTAAGGTTTTCGATGCCGACTATTCAAAGGCAGATGTCCTTAACGAGGCTCTTAACCAAGCAAGGGTTGAGGAAACAGGTCTTAACATTCCGAAAGTTATAGAAGTAACCACAATCGACGGTAAATGGGCAATCGTTTCGGAATTCATTAAGGGTAAAACCATGGCACAGCTTATGGAAGAAAACCCTGACAAAAAAGATGAATACCTTGAAATGCTTGTTGACCTTCAGCTTGAGGTTCAGTCAAAAACCAATCCTCTCCTCAACAAGCTTAAGGATAAGATGAACCGCAAGATAAATCAGGCAGAGCTTGATGCAACAACCCGTTACGACCTGCACACAAGACTTGAGGGTATGCCCAAGCACAACAAGCTTTGCCACGGTGACTTTAACCCGTCGAACATCATTTTGACCGACGACGGCAAAGCCTACATCATCGACTGGTCACACGCAACACAGGGTAATGCTTCGGCAGATGCCGCAAGAACCTATCTGCTTTTCTGGCTTAACGGTGATATTGAGGGTGCAAAAAAATATCTTGATTTGTTCTGCAAAAAAAGCGACACCGCAAAGCAGTATGTTCAGACCTGGATGCCTATCGTTGCCGCCTCGCAATCGGTTAAAGGCAACGCGACAGAGCGCGAATTTCTGCTTTCTTGGGTAGATGTTGTCGACTACGAATAAGCGGAGGGTAAAAATATGAAAGTTACTGTTTGTATCGGCAGTTCCTGCCACCTTAAAGGTTCACGCGCAGTTGTTGAACAGCTGCAACACAAAATCGCTCAAAACGAACTTAAAGATAAAGTCGAGCTTGGCGGAACATTTTGTATGGGCAAATGCCAACAAGGCGTTTGCGTAACGGTTGACGACAACTTTTACTCGGTAACACCCGAAACCGTCGACGCGTTTTTTGAAAACGAAATTCTTGCAAAGGTGTAAATCATAAATGATAATTCAGATATGCGTGGGCAGCTCTTGCCACCTTAAAGGTTCGCGCGATATCGTAACACTTTTTCAAGAGGCTATTGAACAATACGGACTTGAAAATGAGATTACACTTGCCGGCAGCTTTTGCACCGGCAAGTGTAATCGCGTAGGCGTTACGGTTACAGTAGATGACGAGGTTCACAGCGGCATAACGCGCGAAAATTTTAAAGATTTTTTGCGGGAATATGTTTTAAAACCGCTGAATAAAGGAGAATAGCATAAATGCCCAATTGCCTTACACTTAAAAAATCAAATTGTAAAAACTGTTACAAATGCATACGCCACTGCCCTGTAAAATCAATACGCTTTTCGGGCAATCAGGCGCATATTATCGACGATGAATGTATACTTTGCGGTCATTGCCTTGTTGTTTGTCCGCAAAATGCAAAACAAATTGTCGAAGAAACCGAAAAGGTTAAGGTTATGTTGCAAAGCGGCGACCCCGTTGTTGTAAGCCTTGCACCGTCGTTTATAGCCAATTACGAGGGTGTCGGCATCGGCGCTATGACCGAGGCACTTAAAAAATTGGGCTTTTACGCCGTGGAAGAAACGGCAATAGGCGCGACAATAGTCAAAAACGAATATGAAAAAATATTGCACGAGGAAAAAAGAGATATTCTTATATCCTCTTGCTGTCATTCGGTAAATTTGCTTGTTCAAAAATACTTCCCCGACCTGCTTATACATCTTGCAGATGTCGTGTCACCAATGCAGGCGCACTGTGCGGATATTAAAAAGCGAATACCGAATGTAAAAACTGTATTTATAGGCCCCTGCGTCGCAAAAAAAGATGAGGCTGACCATTATAAAGGCGCTGTTGACGCGGTTCTTACATTTGAAGAGCTGAACGCTTGGTTCGAGGCTGAAAATGTAGTACCCCAACCCATACCCGACAGCGATGAAAACAGCCGTGCGCGCTTTTTCCCGACTACGGGCGGTATACTTAAAACAATGAAAACAAGAGAGCCCGACTATACATATATGGCACTTGACGGTGTTGAAAACTGTATCGCGGCTCTTGAAGATATACGAAACGGCAAAATACACAATTGCTTTTTGGAAATGTCCTGCTGTGTAGGCAGCTGTGTGGGTGGTCCCGCTATGGGTAAGCAC
This sequence comes from uncultured Eubacterium sp., assembly GCA_964538695.1. GTDB lineage: Bacteria > Bacillota > Clostridia > Oscillospirales > Acutalibacteraceae > UMGS1532. The sequence continues at coordinate 2,340 of CAZIEH010000037.1, forward strand.
CGTCACTCGCCTGTCGGCGATTATCTTGCCGTGTCGGATTTTGCGGGCGAAAACGATTTTCCCGTTACACAACCCGATTCGCTTGAAATTAAAAAATCCTTTACTTTTATAGAACGCGCGGCACAACAGCCGACCGATACCGAAATTCAGGGAATTTTGCGCCAGATGGGCAAATTCAAGCCATCTGACGAGCTTAACTGCGGCTCTTGCGGTTATGATACCTGTCGTCAAAAAGCGATAGCTATATACCAAGGTAAGGCTGAAATTTCGATGTGTCTGCCATTCCTAAAGGATAAAGCCGAGAATTTTTCGGATACAATTGTAAACAACACCCCAAACGGTCTTATTGTGCTTAACGAAACGCTTGAGGTTCAGCAAATAAACACCGCGGCACGAAAAATTATGAACATACGCTCCGCCACTGATGTTTTGGGCGAGCCTGTTATTCGAATTTTAGACCCGACGGTTTTTATGGAGGCACTGAACTCTACACGCCGTGTTACCGAACACCGCGTGTACCTTGCGGAATATAAACGGTATGTCGAGCAAACAATTGTTTACGACCGCGAGTATCACCTGCTTATATGCATTATGCGTGATGTTACCGACGAGGAGCAACAGCAGGCGCGCAAAGAAAAAATCGACCGCCAAACAGTCGAGGTTGCCGACCGCGTTGTTGAAAAGCAAATGCGTATTGTGCAGGAAATCGCATCGCTTTTAGGTGAAACCGCCGCAGAAACCAAGATTGCGTTGACCAAACTCAAGGAGAGCCTTACCGATGAATAACCTTTGTGCCGATATAGGCTATAAAAGCATAAATCACGACGGCGAGCAGCTTTGCGGCGACCATGTGGATATCGTAGAGCAGAATGAAAATTCAACTGTTATCGTTCTTGCCGACGGGTTGGGAAGCGGCGTTAAGGCAAGCATACTTTCAACGCTTACCTCTAAAATCATTTCAACTATGATGGCAGAGGGACTTTCAATTGAAGACTGCGTCGAAACAATAGCCGCAACACTTCCCATCTGCTCGGTTCGCGGCGTTGCCTACTCCACTTTCACCATTATGCATATAATAAACAACGAAACGGCAGAGCTTATTCAGTATGATAATCCGCAGGTTATTCTTATCCGTAACGGTGAAAATTACGACTATTTGAAAACCGAGTTGAATATCGGCGGCAAAAAAATACTGCGTTCCTCTATACAATTGCAAGAGGATGATGTTTTTGTCGCTATGAGTGACGGTTGTCCGCACGCAGGCATCGGCATAGCTTTCAATTTCGGTTGGAACCGCGACGATATTATAAAATTTATTGAGCCGCTTTGTATGGTTGGTTACACGGCAAAAACACTTTCGACAATGCTTGTCGACGAGTGTAACAAGCTGTACGGCAACCGACCGGGCGATGATGCGACAGCGTGTGTCGTGCGCGTTCGCAGGCGCGAACCGATGAATTTGCTTTTCGGCCCACCCTCAAACCGCGACGACTGCAACAGAATGATGGCACTTTTCTTCTCAAAAGAGGGCAAGCACATTATCTGCGGCGGCACAACCTCATCTATCGCCGCGAAATATCTTAATAAGCCGCTTAAAGCAAGCCTTAGCTTTGAAAAATCAGATGTCCCCCCTATTGCCGAAATCGAGGGTGTCGACCTTGTTACCGAGGGTGTTATTACTATCAATAAGGTTTTGACATACGCAAAAGATTACCTTGCAGGCAACGAGGAGTACGAGGATTGGGGCTTTAAGCATGACGGTGCATCACTTATATGTCGACTGCTGTTTGAAGAGGCTACCGATATTAACTTTTTCGTCGGTCGTGCAGTCAATCCGGCACATCAAAACCCCGATTTGCCTATAAATTTCAATATAAAAATGAATCTGGTCGAGGAGCTTTCACAGTGCCTTAGACAGATGGGTAAAAGAATTAAAGTCAGCTATTTTTAAAAGAGGTGCGATATGCGAAAATTTGACACAAAGGTTCAACACCTTAAATACAAGGTTCTGCGCGAGGTTGCGCGACAAGCGTGGAATGACACACTTTATGACAATCTTTTGGATATTCCGAAAACTCTTGTACCGGGCAACACCCCTACTATGCGTTGCTGTGTTTACAAAGAGCGTGCAATTCTTTCCGAGCGTATTAAGATTGCCACTGGCGGCGACAAGAACAACCCGAATATTGTTGAAGTAATTGACATTGCGTGTGACGAATGTCCCGTTGGCGGTTACGAGGTCACAAACGCCTGTCGCGGTTGCCTTGCCCACCGTTGCGAGGATGTTTGCCGCTTCGGTGCAATTTCTTTCGACCAAAACCATGTCGCACATATCGATAAATCAAAATGCAAGGAATGTGGTGCCTGTTCAAAGGTCTGCCCCTACACCGCGATTGTTTCGCGTAAAAGACCTTGCCAAAACGCCTGCAAAATCAAGGCAATTTCAATGAACGAAAACAAGGCGGCTACTATCGATAACGACAAGTGCATAAGCTGCGGCGCGTGCGTATACCAGTGCCCGTTCGGCGCAATTATGGACAAGTCGTACATTCTTAATGTTATCGATTTGATTAAGAAAAGCAACAACAATAAGGATTACAAGCTTTACGCAGTTGTTGCCCCCTCTATTTCCAGCCAGTTTACTTACGCAAAGCTCGGTCAGGTCATTTCGGGTCTTAAAGAGCTTGGCTTCCACGCCGTTGTCGAGGCGGCTCTCGGTGCCGATATGGTTGCCGATGCCGAGGCGCGCGAGCTTGTGGAAAAGGGCTTTTTAACAAGCAGCTGTTGCCCTGCTTTTGTAAGCTATATTGAAAAATCGTTCCCACAGCTTTTGCAGTATGTGTCACATAACCTGTCACCTATGACAACTATTGCAAAATATATTAAAGAAACCGACAAAACGGCGAAAATTGTATTTATCGGCCCATGCACCGCGAAAAAAGCAGAGGTTCAAAAGGAAGAGGTTAAGCCGTATGTGGACTCTGCAATGACTTTTGAGGAGCTTCAGGCACTGTTCGACAGCCGCGATATTGATATAACAACGCTTGAAGAAGATGTGCTTGACAATGCCTCGTACTTCGGCAGAATTTTCGCCCGTAGCGGCGGTCTTTCCGATGCCGTTGAGCAGGCACTTAAAGAACAGGGTCTTGACAAGGATTTTGTTTTAAAGGCTATGTCCTGCGACGGAATTGAACAGTGCCGTGTAGCATTGCTTAAAAAGAGCAAAGACCTCGGCGATTTCAACTTTATCGAGGGTATGGCTTGTTCAGGCGGTTGCATCGGTGGCGCAGGTTGCCTTACTCACGGTGAAAAGAATAAAGCAGAGGTTGACAAATACGGCAAAGAGGCAATGGAAAAAACCATTTCTTCGGCAATTGCAATGTTAAAGTAACGGATATATAAAGAAAGCGAATGTAAAAACACAAGTTTTACATTCGCTTTTTTACTTATTCATTTTTATATGACACTGTAAATCAGCTTATCATACGCGGGAACGGGCCAGACATCATCGGGGCAGTAAGTTTCAAGATGGTCGATAGCCGCACGCAATTCTTCCATTTTGCCGAGAATTTCGTTTTTAAAATACATTCCCTTTTCGGCAGTACCCGTAACACTTCCCTTTTGTGCAACCGCTTTTTCAAGCTTTTCAAGACCACTGTAAATGGTAGAAATGTCGTCGGAAACCTTTTTAAGTAAATCCGTCTCAACATCTGCACGCATTGCAACCTCGCGCTTGTTTGCGATAAGCTTTGCAAGGCTGTTTTCGTATTTCATTGCCGCTGGCAGTATTTTGCGCTTTATCATAGAAATTAAGGTTAGTGCCTCTATCGATAAAACCTGACAATAATTATCCATATGCGCCTCGTACCGCGCCGCAAGCTCGTTACGCGAAAGCACGCCGTACTTTTCGAAAACCGCAACATTCTTTTCGTCAAGCATATGCACAAGTGCCTCTGGTGTTGAGGCAAGGTTTGCCAAGCCGCGGCGCTCTGCCTCTTGCTTCCATTCGTCGGAATAACCGTTGCCGTTAAACACAATTCGTTTATGCTTTGCGTAGGTTTCGCCGACGATTTTATAAACCTCTGCGGCTACATCATCTGCTTTTTCAAGCTTGTCGCTGAACTCATCAAGCTCGCTTGCGACAATTGTGTTAAGCACCGTGTTGCAGGTTGCGATAGATGCCGACGAGCCTAACATTCTAAGCTCGAATTTATTACCCGTAAACGCAAATGGACTCGTTCTGTTACGGTCGGTGGTATCCTGCTTGAATTTCGGTATCTGCTTTACACCCAAATCCATAACATTTCTTTTGTGCGCGTGGTATGTTTTGCCCGACTCGATATCCTCAAGTAATTCTTCAATATCATCGCCAAGGTACATCGAAAGTATTGCGGGCGGTGCCTCATTTGCGCCCAAGCGGTGGTCATTACCAGCCGATGCGACAGAGATACGAATAAGCTCTTGATACTCATCAACCGCCTTGATAACCGCCGCCAAGAACATTAAAAAGACTGTGTTGCTTTCGGGGTGACTGCCGGGGCGCAAAAGGTTGAGTCCCGATTTTGTCGAAAGTGACCAGTTGTCGTGCTTACCGCTGCCGTTTATACCCTCGAAAGGCTTTTCGTGCAAAAGACAAACAAGACCATGCCTGTCGGCAACCTTTTTCATAATTTCCATTGTCAGCTGATTGTGGTCGGTGGCAACATTCGCCGTGGCGTAAACAGGTGCCATTTCGTGCTGTGCGGGTGCGACCTCGTTATGCTTTGTCTTTGCATTAACGCCGAGTCGCCAAAGCTCCTCGTCAAGGTCACGCATATATTCCACGATTTTCGGCTTCAGTTGACCGTAGTACTGGTCATCAAGCTCTTGCCCCTTAGGCGGCTTTGCACCGAAAAGGGTTCTGCCTGTATATACCAAATCCTCACGCGAAAGGTACGCTTCTTTACTGATTATAAAATACTCCTGCTCTGCGCCGACATTGGCAATAACCTTTTTGGTTTCCTCGATACCCAGTAATTTTAAAATTCTGCGCGAGCTTTTGTCAATTACCTGCATAGAACGCAACAGGGGTGTTTTGTTGTCAAGCGCCTCGCCGTTATAAGAACAAAATGCCGTCGGAATGTATAAAGAGCCTTCTTTAACAAACGCAAACGACGACGGGTCCCAAGCTGTATATCCGCGCGCCTCGAAGGTGGCACGGATACCGCCGTTCGGAAAGCTTGACGCATCCGACTCGCCCTTTACAAGCTCTTTACCCGAAAAATCCATTATTACATTACCCTTACCGTCGGGCAAAATAAAGCTATCGTGCTTTTCGGCGGTTATACCCGTCATAGGCTGGAACCAGTGGGTATAGTGGGTTGCGCCGTGTTCAATTGCCCAATCCTTCATAGCGGCGGCAATTTCATTTGCAACCTCCAGCTCAAGCGGTGCGCCCGTTTTAATTGTTGACTGCAACGAATTGTAAACCTTTGTCGAAAGACGGTGTTTCATTACACGCTTGTTAAATACTTGGCAACCGAACATCTCGGGTAAGTTCATAATTTTCATCATATCCTTTCAAGATACAAAATTCGGCGCATTTTTACGCCGATTACATTTTATGACTTTTAATATTACACATTATATAGCAATAAAATTTTAAAGTCAAATGCGCTGACTTAATTTTTTTATTTATGGCATTGCCGTTATTTTGATTTTAGATAGTTTTGCAAAATTTTGTAAAGTCAAAATCTTAAAAACAGTGCTTTTTTATTGAAAAGCTTGTGTTTTTCAATTTGTGTTAAATCATATTTTATCTGTCAAGTAAAAATACTTGACACACCGCAAATGATATGGTATAATACATCTCGTTGAAAAGATGTTGGTCGGGGTGTTACTATGCAAAAGAAACTTGTTTATTCAAGCTATCTCGACTGCTACGGCACAATGCTTACCGAAAAGCAAAGGGATGTCCTGTCGCTGTATTATAACGAGGATTATTCGCTTTCCGAAATTTCCGACATTCTCGGCATTTCTCGGCAAGGTGTTATGGACCTTATACGCCGCGGCGAAACACAGCTTGACTCTTTCGAACAGCACTTAATGCTTACAACACATTACAAAAAACTTTCGACAGCAACCGCTATGCTTGAAAGCTTAAAAGCCGATGTCGATAGCGGCTTAGAAAAGCGGATTGAAGAAATAGTTTTACTTTTAAGGGGTGAATAGCTTGGCTTTTGACAATTTGACCGATAAATTGGGCGGCGTTTTCAAACGCTTGCGTTCTAAAGGCAAGCTTAACGAAAAAGATGTTCGCGAGGCAATGCGTGAGGTTCGCCTTGCCCTGCTTGAGGCTGATGTCAACTATAAGGTTGCAAAGGATTTTACAAACACCGTAACCGAAAGATGTATCGGCGAAAAGGTTATGGAGTCGCTTACCGCGCCGCAAATGGTTGTAAAAATCGTTCGTGACGAAATGACGGCTCTTATGGGCGGCGATGCGGCTCGCATAAACACCGCATCAAAAATCCCCACTGTTATTATGATGTGCGGCTTGCAAGGCTCGGGTAAAACCACCCACAGCGCAAAGCTTGCAAAGCTTTTGAAAAAGCAGGGTCATCGACCAATGCTTGTCGCGTGCGATATATATCGTCCTGCGGCTATTGACCAGCTGAAAGTAGTCGGCGAGTCGGTTGGTGTTCCTGTTTTCGAAAAGGGCAGGCAAAAGCCCGAAATCACCGCAAAAGAGGCGGTTCGCCACGCAAGAGATTACGGCAACGATTTTATCATTCTCGATACCGCAGGTCGCTTGCATATCGACGAAGAGCTTATGCAAGAGCTTGTCCGAATAACAAAAGCGGTAGAGGTAAACGAAATACTTTTGGTAATTGACTCTATGATAGGTCAAGACGCGGTAAATATCGCAAAAAGCTTTAACGATTTACTTGAAATATCGGGTGTGATTTTGACAAAGCTCGACGGCGATACGCGCGGCGGTGCGGCACTTTCGGTGCGCTCCGTAACGGGCAAGCCTATAAAGTACATCGGTACGGGCGAAAAGATGGACGATTTGGAAGAGTTCCACCCCGACCGTATGACCTCGCGCATACTCGGTATGGGCGATATGCTGTCTTTAATAGAGCGTGTTGAGGAACAGATTGACGAAAAGCAAGCTATGGAAGCGGCAAAGCGTTTGGAGGAAAATAAATTCGACCTGAACGACCTGCTTTCGCAGTTTAAGCAGATAAAGAAAATGGGCTCGGTAAAGCAGCTTGTTTCAATGCTTCCGGGTGTCGGTAATCAGATAAAGGATGCCGATATCGACGAAAAGCAGTTTTCAAGGATAGAGGCAATAATTACCTCTATGACAGATAAGGAACGCAGAAAGCCCGAATTGCTTAATGCCTCGCGCAAAAAACGAATTGCCGCAGGCTCGGGTACCTCGGTTGAAGAGGTCAACCGTCTTTTAAAGCAGTACGAGCAAATGCGAAAAATGTTCAAACAGTTGCAGGGGCGCGGCGGTCGCAGTAAATCTATGCGCCGTATGCTCGGCAATATGGGCGGCGGTATGCCGAACGGATTTCCAATGTAAATCAACCGTAAAAACGGTTTAGTCCATTAAGGGAGGTGTATATAATGGCAGTTAAAATAAGACTTCGTCGTATGGGTGCTAAAAAAGCTCCTTTCTACCGTGTTGTCGTTGCTGATTCGCGTTTTCCGCGTGACGGCAGATTTATCGAAGAACTCGGTTACTACGATCCCACAAAGGAACCCGCTGTTGTGAAAATCGACGGTGAAAAGGCGAAAAAATGGATCGCTAACGGCGCACAGCCTACCGATACCGTTAAGGCTCTTCTCAAAAAGCAGGGCGCTATCTAATTACGGAGGTTACTGTTATGACCGAATTATTGGTTACAATTGCTCAAGGGTTGGTTGAACTGCCTGAGCAGGTCAATGTCACCGTTGACGAGCCCAACGAGGAAGATGTCGTTGTATTCCACCTTCATGTGGCTGAAAACGATATGGGTCGTGTAATCGGCAAGCAGGGCAGAATTGCAAAAGCTATTCGCACTGTTATGCGTGCCGCGGCTAATCGCGAGGGCAAAAAGGTTGCAGTCGAAATCGACTGATTTAAAGCAGCGGATGCGTAACATATTGTTAGGCAACCGCTGCTTTGTTTAAAATATAAAGGCAACTTTGCCTTGGAACGATATGGTGATAAAATGCTTACAAGATTTATCGAATGCGGACAAATTGTTTCCACACAAGGTCTTAAAGGCGAGGTTCGTGTTAATCCTTGGTGTGATGATATTGATTTTTTAAAGCAATTCGACCGCTTTTATATAGACGAAAACGGCAATCGCTCGCTTACCGTCGTCGCTGTTCGTGCGGCGGGAAATGTTGCCGTTGTAAAATTTCAGGGTATCGATACACCCGAGCAGGCAAGAGAACTGCGTAACACCGTGCTTTATATCGACCGCGAAAGCACTGACCTCGGCAACCGCCACTTTATAAAGGACCTTGTGGGCTGTACCGTCTATGATGCCGAAAGCGGTGCAACCTTGGGCGTTTTAAGCAATGTTTTACAGCTACCTGCCAACGATGTTTGGGAGATTAAAAAGGACGGCAAAACCTATCTTTTACCTGCCATAGACAGCGTAATCGGCGAAATCGTCCCCGAAGAAAACCGCTTGACCGTAAAACCGATGAAAGGGATTTTCGACGATGAGGATTGATATATTAACGCTTTTCCCGGAAATGTGCAATGCGTTTATCGGCGAAAGTGTAATAGGTCGCGCCGTTGCCGCCGGAAAAGTGGAAATATGCTGTCACAACATACGCGACTACACAACGGACAAGCACAACCGTGTTGACGACGCCCCCTACGGCGGCGGTATGGGTATGATTATGCAGGCACAGCCGATTTATGACTGCCTGCGCGCCGTTGTAGGTGACGAAAAAGCACATATAGTATATATGTCGCCGCAGGGCGAAACCTTTACACAGAAAAAAGCCTGTCACTATGCCGAAAATGTCGAGCGCCTTGTGCTTATCTGCGGTCATTATGAGGGTGTTGACCAGCGCATTATAGATGAGGTTGTCGATGAAGAGCTATCGGTCGGTGATTATGTTTTAACGGGGGGCGAAATGCCCGCGCTTATCGTTGCCGACGCTGTTGCAAGACTGCTGCCCGGTGTTTTGTCAGACGATGTTTGTTTCGAGGAGGAAAGCCACTATTCGGGCTTGCTTGAATATCCGCAATACACCCGTCCGGCCGTTTGGCACGAAAAGCAGGTGCCCGAGGTTTTGCTGTCGGGTCACCACGCAAATATAGTAAAATGGCGTCGCGAGCAGTCACTGAAAAACACATTGAAAAAGCGCCCCGATATGCTGAAAACCACCGATTTGGACGCAAAAGATATAGCATTTTTAGACACGCTTCAGCCAAAAGATTGACAATGCCGCAAACAATATGCTTAACCGACATTTTTCGCTGTCATTTTGCACAAATTTTGGGTTTTGATTTTGTCTATTATTTGGGTGAATGTTAGAACTATTTTAAAAGTTGCTCAAATTTGTTGACGAACGAATATTATGTGGTATAATATATTTATCCGATTTGGTAACAGTGTTTGATGGAGGAATAAGGCTATGTATGTAAAAGATGTTGTCGTACAGAATCAGGTTGGACTTCACGCTCGTCCTGCAACCTTTTTTATTCAGAAAGCTAACGAATTCAAATCATCAATTTGGGTAGAGCGCGAGGAACGCCGCGTAAATGCAAAAAGCCTTCTCGGTGTTTTGTCGCTTGGTATTCTCGGCGGCAGTGAAATTCGCATAATCGCCGACGGCACCGACGAACAGCTTGCTGTTGATTCTTTAATCGAATTGGTAGAATCGGGCTTTGCAGAGTAAAACAAAAAATGTGGGTTATAATTAACCCACATAATATATCCGGGTG
>CAZIEH010000038.1:0-12077 GCA_964538695.1 uncultured Eubacterium sp.
GCAGTAGTTGGAAAGATAAAGCGGCGCAAACATAACAATGCGGTTGCCGTAAAAAGCCTGCTTTATTTCGTTTGCAAGCTTGAACATTTCCTCAACCTTTTCGGGTATTTCGCACGCAAGCAGTACGCTTGCCTCGCGGTGCGTAAGACCTGCGCAGGTAACGCCGTTGCCGTTCTTTTTCGGGCGTGCTTTTTCAAGCAATGTGTCTATAAGCTCGACATTATTTTTATTTTCCTCGGCGTATTTAAGAGTTTCCAAGATTTCACCGTGGTTTATAAATTCCTCGGCGTGCAGTGAGTTTTTGTTGTAAACAGCCATTTTTATTTCTCCTTTTCGTGTTTCGGTATTATATCGCCGCGTGCGGTGACAGTTTCAAAGCCTATTGCTTTCAACCGTGCCTCAAGACAGTCGCGGCATTGTGCCGATTCCTCGCCTGTGCAAATTTTGTTTTCGTAAAGCTCGTATTTTTTTCTGACACCTATCGGCGAAAGATTCGGCATAACGACATTTGCGCCTGCCAAAATGCCGCGCTCTCTGCCGTCGTCGGCAATTGTTCCGAGAGCCGTGGTCGCGGGCAAAAGAATATTTGGCTTTATAAGGCGCACAAGCGATAAAAGATAAAGCGTTTGGTGCAAGCCGCCCCGTTTAAAATCGCGAAACGGCGTTTCGCTGTGTGGAATAAACGGCCCTATGCCGCACATATCGGGCGAAAATTCTTCAATGAATTTCAAATCCTTTGCCAAGGTTTCGGCGGTTTGATATGGCGAGCCCACCATAAAGCCGCACCCTACCTGAAACCCTATTTCTTTAAGATTTTTAAGGCAATTTATGCGATTTTTAAGCGAAAGTCGGTCGGGGTGAAGCTTTCGGTAATGCTCGTTGTCGGCAGTTTCGTGCCGCAGTAGATATCGGTCTGCACCGCTTAGAAACATTTTTTCGTAATCGGCTTTTGCATATTCGCCGAATGACAGTGTAACCGCGCAGTCGGGATAGCGGCTTTTAATTTCTTTAACCGTTTTGCATATTTCATCTACGGGCATTACGCCCTCGCCGCCTTGCAGTACAAAAGTGCGAAAGCCAAGCGTATACCCCTCGTCACAGCATTCAAGTATTTCGTCGCGCCCCAAAACATACCGTTCTGCGCATTTGTTTGAGCGACGAATACCGCAGTAGTAGCAATCGTTACGGCAAATATTGCCAACCTCAACAAGTCCGCGCAGGAAAACACCGTTACCGTAGTATTCACGGCGCGCCTTGTCGGCAAGCTCTGCGGCACGGGCTCTGAGCAGGTCGCTCTCGCCCAAAACAAGCTGTGCATACTCCTGCTCGGTCAAGCTGTGCGTCTGACTCAGGCGGTTTAATAAATCAAGTAAATTATTCATCGGCAATCACATTCGAATACGCGGTTTTAACACTTAAACCGTCAATACCGCCAAGCTTGCCCGCAAGTGCCGAAATCTCGTCCTGCGGCGCATCAAGCGCGACTGATATAATATTTATGCCGCGGCTTCTGTACGGTATGCCCATTCTGCCTATAATGCGGTTGCCGTAATCGTGCAAAAGCATATTAAGCGGCTCTGCCGCGGTGTCTTTTTCGACGATTATCGCCATAACCGCAATGCGTGTTTGCATATTGACTCTCCTTTCAAACAAAAAACCGCACCCTGTCGGGCGCGGTTGAATAGGCAAACGGCCGTAGCGGCATTTTGTGCCGATACGGTGAAACTAATGTATCACGCCCTTTTTTGTCAGGAATAACCTTTCAAATCAGGTACTTTGGTATATTATAGCATTTATTTTAATTAAAGGCAAGTGCTAAACGGTTTCTATTTTCAGCAGGTTTGTGTTACCCGTGGTGCCGTTTGTCATACCGCCCGTAATTATAATGCGGTCGTCTTTTTTAAGTCCGAAAGCCTCAATCGCCTTGTTTTTGGCAGTATAGAACAAAACATCTATCGAGTCAAAGCGCTGACTCAACACAGGCTGAACACCCCAAGAAAGCGAAAGCTTGTACCAAGTGCGCTCGTTAGTAGTAAAGCCCAAAATATCAACAGGCGAGCGAAAACGCGAAACCATACGCACCGTCATACCGGAAATAGAGCAAACTGCAATTACCTTTGCATCTATATCAATCGCCATACCGCAGGTTGCGTGCGAAATAGCGTCGACTGTGTTTTTAATTTTAAATTCCGCCTTGCCGAAACGCTTTGCGTAATGTATGCAGTTTTCGGTGCGCAGTGCAATTCTGTCCATTGTACTTACCGCAAGGACGGGGTATTTGCCTGCGGCGGTTTCACCCGAAAGCATAATTGCGCTTGTTCCGTCGTAAACGGCGTTGGCAACATCGGAAATCTCGGCTCTTGTGGGTCGGGGGTTGGTAATCATCGACTCCAGCATTTCGGTCGCGGTTATAACGCGCTTGCCCAACATTCTGCATTTTGTAATAAGCTTTTTCTGTATTGAGGGTAGCTCCTCAAACGGTATTTCAACGCCCATATCACCGCGTGCAATCATAATACCGTCGCAAACGCTGCAAATTTCCTCGATATTATCAACGCCTGCTTGGTTTTCTATTTTTGCTATTAAATCAATATCGTCACAGCCTGCATTTTGCATAAAACTGCGTACATCAAGCAAATCCTGCTTGCACGAAACGAACGAACAGGCAACATAATCCACCTGCTGTTCAATGCCGAAAAGCAGGTCGCTTTTGTCTTGCTCGCTTAAATACGGCTGTTTTAAAACCTTGCCTGGGAAGCTCATACTTTTTCTGTCCGAAAGTGTACCGCCGTTTTCGACTGTGCAAATTATGTCGTTACCCTTAATTTCCTTAACCTTAAACGACAGCAAACCGTTGTTAAGCAATATGGTGTCGCCCTTTTCAAGCTCGCGATTGAGGTCTGAATAATTAACCGAAACGCGCTTTTCATTACCGACGGTTTCAGAGGTTGTGAAAATAAATTCGTCACCGTCCGAAAGCTCAACCTTGCCGTTTTCAAAGGTTTTTATGCGATATTCGGGGCCTTTTGTATCAAGCATAATTGCAATGGGCAGTCCAAGCTTTTCGCGAACGCTTTTAATTAAATTTATGTTTTCAAGGTGAGTTTTATGGTCGCCGTGCGAAAAGTTAAGTCGCGCAACATTCATACCAGCCTTGCACATTTCGGTAAGCGTTTTTTCGTTGTTGCAGGCAGGGCCTATTGTGCAAACGATTTTTGTTTTTCTCATAAATAAAACATCCTTTCGAAGGGGTTAAAATCTGCGATATTTGCGAACTCTGCCGTATTTTTTGCGTTTAGAGTTAAGTCGCGCAACCGCGGCGATAAATATTATTACAGCAACAACCAAAACGATGGTTGCGCCGATGAACCAATTTTTGTATTTAATTAAAAACTTTTTAACTGCGGTGGATATGCGCAAAAGCTGTGAGCCTTTAATGCTTTCCGAAATTACCGCGCCCGTTTCGCCGATTTTCTCGCCTGCGTAATAAACCGAAACCGTGCCGACACGTTGACCCTTTTTAACAGGTGCCTCAAGCTTTTTCACGGTGTAGTCGGTTTTCAGCTCGATAGTGCTTTCGTCCGCGTCGTTCGGAATCAGGGCGTACGCCTCTTTTTCGGGGCGAATGTTGACAGTGTCGTAATCCCAAGAATACTCAATCGGCAGGCTGTCTACCGTTTCGTCGGCATCGACCACCGAACGGTACGAAAAGTTTGTAAATGCCCAACGGTAAAATTCCGCCGAGTCTAAAAATTCATAGCGATTTTCAAGGCTGTTTTCTTTCGCGGGACAGCCGAGAAGTATGCAAATATATGTCATACCGTCGTAGCTTGCGGTAGAGGCAAGACAGCGACCTGCCTCGTCGGTAAAGCCTGTTTTAAAGCCCGTGGCGTATTTGTAGTAATAGTCGCTTGACGGGTCTATAAGCAGGTTTGTCGCGGCAAGTGTAATGCCGTCCTTGGTTTCGTATCTTGCAACCTTTGCGACATCGGTAATTACCGAATAACGCAGGGCGTATTTTGTAAGTATGCACATATCGCGCGCGGTAGAGTAGTGGTCGGGGTCGTGCAAGCCGTGGCAGTTTACAAAATGGGTAGAACCCATACCTATTTCCGCCGCCTTTGTGTTCATCATATCTATAAACGCCGCTTCACTGCCTGCAACATATTCGGCAATCATACCTGCCGCATCGGCGCAGGATTTTACAAGGGTATATGCCAACAGGTCATAGCCGTTGACCTTGTCACCCGTTTCAAAGCCTGCGATAACCGCGTCGGAATAACGGTAGCGCAGGTAGATATCCTCGCTGACGGTAAGTGTCAAATCTTGTAAATTATCGCAATGCTCAACAAAAAGCACGGCGACCATTATTTTTGTAAGCGATGCGGGATAAAGACGCTCGTCGGCATCTTTCGAAAAAACCACCGTATCGGTATCGTTATTGTAAAGTATAGCGGCTTTTGCCTTGGTTTCAAAGGTAGGCTTGTATGCATTTGCAGGAACTATCGCAAGAGAAAACAAAAAAATTGCAACAAATGCCATACTTATAAATTTTTTCATAGCATTCTCCCCTAAAATGTAGTATAATGATATCGGAAAGGGTCAAAAAACAACTTTTCCCCAAAATAACCTATATACAGTATAATATTTATTTTTGCAGTTGTAAAGACAAAATGCTGAAATTTTAAGGAGTTTTTTTAAAAATGGTATATATCACGGGTGATATGCACGGTGACGAAAAACGTTTGTACGATGCACAGTGGCGAAAGCTAAAAAAAGGCGACACGCTGATAGTCCTCGGCGATTTCGGATTTATGTGGAACGGTGACCGCCGCGAGCGCGAGGCACTTGAATATCTCGGCAGTCGAAAGTTCAATGTTGTGTTTTTGGACGGCACGCACGAAAATTTCGAACAGCTTATGAAATGTCGCGAAACCGTTTGGCACGGCGGTCATGTGCGCCGTGTTTGCGGTAATCTTTTCAACCTTATGCGCGGACAGATTTTCAATATCGAGGGGTACCGAATTTTCACCTTCGGCGGCGGCGAAAGTGCCGACCGTGATATCCGTAACGAGCAGGGCGGCTGGTGGCGCGAGGAAATGCCCACTGCCGAGGAATTCAGAATAGGCGCGCAAAATCTTGATGAAAACGATTGCAAGGTCGACTATATTCTGACACACGAGCCACCGCAGCTTATAAAAAGCGCAATGCAGCTTCGTGCAGGCACCGAACAGCGTGTTTCAAAGCTGAACGGATTTTTAGAGGAGGTTTCGCGAACCTGCGAGTATAGGCACTGGTACTTCGGCTCTATGCACGAGGACAGAACGCTCACGCCGAAATTCACCTCGGTTTTCGAAAAAATATTGCCGATTGACGGCAACGGCAGTGAATTTTGAACTTTTTAATTTCGGTGGTTTCCACAAATTAAGCATATAAAAACGGCATCGTACGCTTGTGCGCACGGTGCCGTTTTCGTTGAAAGCTTTGTATGTTATTTCATTTGAATTGTGACAACATTGCTGTATTTGGTGTACCTTGTACTGCCCACGGTATAGGTGCAATATGCACGCGCAACACGCGTTTCTTTTCTGCCTACACCCGAAAGGCTTATTGCAAAATGTGTACTGTCCTTGGTTTTCGATTTTACATTCAAAACGCCCGAGCCACCGACGGTAAGGCGGCTGTAAGTGCCGTTCTTGTAATCTGAAGTATAGATGTAATCGCCGCTTAAAACGACAACTCCGCGTTCGACTACCGTCGCGTTTGACGGAACCGACTGCTTTGCGAAAAATGTCATTTTGCCGTCGCAGAAGGTCGCGCTGTTTGTGCCGTTTTTGTAAAGCACAACTTCATTTGTAACCGCGGCATCGGCATTTGTAAATGTCATATCACCAACAACATAGGTTTCGCCGCCGTTTTTGTTGCACCACGGTGCGCCGTTTACATTCCAGCCTTTAGAGTTTGCGGCAAGAATTATGCGTTCGTCAAAACGGCAACCGCCTTGCTTTGCCGCAACACCGTTGACGGTTACGGTATATGTCGTGTCGTCAGCCTCGTAAACCGGTCTGAACTCGCGGTCAACCGTTGCCTCTACACCGTACAAATCGTCGGAATCCCACATAGGCATTTCTTTAAGTTGTGAACCGAACCTTACGGTTGCGGTTTTCCTCTTGTATCCCGCAATCTCGGGCACGGCACTGTTTATAATGTCGTATGTTTCCGAGGAAAGCGAAAATCCGCGCGGAAGTCGCTCTTTATATATTATATTACCCTCGCGGTCATAGAAAGTGTACATAACCGTTTTTGTGGGGGTTGCGGTGTCGTAAATCGCGTAGAGAGCGCCGACCGAAATGGGTGTCGTGTACGAAATATCATATGTTATAATGCCCGATTTGGTTGTTGTAGTCGACCAACCGACAAAATAGTAGCGTGTGCCGCCGTCCTTTATCATAGAGTCGGCTGTTACGGTAACCTTTGCCGTGGTCGGGTATTTGCCCGAGCTGTCACGAATACCGCTGTAAACTGCTTTTGCAGATGAAAACAGTATCGACGATGTGCCGTTTTCGGGAATGATGACATTTTTCAGTGAAACCTGCGATAAAGGTGTTGTGTAAGTGCCGGTAATTCTTAAATCGCCGAACACCTCTGTTCCCGACGGGGTGTATTGGTGAACACTGCCCGATATGGTTGGGCAAACAATATTTTTTGTGGGTACGCACGGGCAAATAACACGCAAGCCGAAATATTTACCCTTAACGCCCGATTTTGTGATGGTTGCGAATACCGACGGCGAGTTGTTATAAATCAACTTGCTGTTAAAGGCGTTTGCGCCGAAAAGCTCTGCCTCGGTATTGGCAACGGAAAAGCGGAATATGTACGGCGTACTGTTATAATTTACAGGGCTGTTAAAGCTGAAGCCCGTTACATTTGCTGTGGCTGAAAGTGCATAGTTAAACTGGTGGTAAAGCTTATCTTCACCGTAGCTTATGCTTGATGCGCCGCTTTTCAAAAAGCTGTGGTCGTTATTGGCGGCTTTAACAATAACATAGGTATCGGCATTACCGTCGGTCATAGAGGCAAACGGCTTTGCTTCGGTAATATTTTCTTTTGTTGCCGAATTTTTAACAGAGGATACCGAAAGTGACTTTTTGGTTGTAGGGTCATTATTAATAACCGAGAAAGCACTTGACGGGGTAAGTCCGTCAATAAGGCTGTTACGCTCTGCATTGTTTGTATAGTTTTGCGTGTCATGGCTTGTGCGGCGCAGTGCGTAATTGGGTTCTTCTGTGCCGAAAGCGTTAAATTCGAACAAGCGCAAATAGCAGTTACCTACGGTTGCGGTAGTACCGTTTTTCATCAATGCATCGGTATCGTCACTTGCGTACGGATTAAGCATTTTCATACCCATATAGCGGGCATCGGTAGGTGTTTTAAGGGTTATTTTTTGACCGAGATACGAGTCAAAGTTTCTGTGATACTCAAACACCCTGTTGCTTTCGTTGTACAGGTCGTCTGCATTTTTTGAAAGATATATAACATATCTGCCGGTACGCAAATACGGTGTGATGTGGTTCATAACGACAATTGTTTTAACGGTACAAACTCTGCCGAAATCCTGAACAATGTCATAGTACTTTTCGGTACCGTCATTATAGTATTTTATGGTGTTGTCGTCTTGCTTTTCAGCCATAAGATATCCCGACATAAATTGACTGCCGGTATAAAGGCAGTCGGAAAGATACAGCAAATCGGGGGAATCGCCGCCTTGGGTGCTGCGTGCGCGCTCGCGTTTCCAAACGCCGTTTTGCTTGTAGTTTCTAAAGCCGAAGGTGCCGCCCGTGCAAAGCGAGTCGCCGAGCCCTAAAAGCGCGCTATCCGCCTCGGTTTGGTTTAAGGCAAAGCTTTCATATGTCGCTTTATCCTCGGCGGCAAAAACATTGCCCGTTATACCAAGCGAAGTCGACAGCACGGCAACGGTCATAAATGCCGCAAAAAGTCGCCCCGTAAAATGCAATCTTTTTTTCATATGTTAATCCTCCACCCTTAAAAGTTATACTCTCTACAAGATATCACAATAATTTTAACACAATTATCGCCGTGTTACAATATTATTTTTACAGTTTGGGACAATCGCACAAAGTGCGGCTGTCGTATTTGGTTATATTGACGATAACGAAAAATAAAACAGCCCCGAAAGGCTGTTTTATCAGTACCCGAACCGACCGCCGTATAAAAGCAGTGCGGCACCGTCGCCGCTTACCGAAATTTCCACTGCGGTACAGTCGGTTATGTTTATTTTAAGTGTTTGCGCCTCGCCCGTGGGCTTTACAACACATTCGCGATAGCGGTATTCGCCGCCCACCGTTGCGGTGACGCGCACGCGTGCCGATGCGGAAGAGTTCATATTTTTTGCCGCAATAAGATTGCAGGTAAAGGTTTTGTAGTCACCTTTTACGGCATATGTTGCTTTCGATGTTGCGCCTAGAGCATAGCAGTCGCCGTTTTGACCGCGGTCAAAACCAAATGCATCTACCGCACTGCCGTCGCACAGCTGCCAATCCGTACTGTCGGTCGGCACCTCTGTATACAGCATTGTCGGTAGCTTACCCGACAGCTCGGCTTTAATTTTTTCTATTTCGTCGTTTTCGCCCAACAGCGTTTGCGCCTCGGCAATCAGCTCGCCCGCCTCGTCGTATTTTTTACTGTCGGCAAGCGTTTCAAGCTTTTCGACCGCCTGCTTTTTATAGCAATCGCGGTAATATGCAAGGTTTGCTTTTACCGTTGTATCTTCACCGAATTCGCTGTTTTTGGCAATCTCGGTTAAAATAATGCGTATCGCGGCGGCGTAATCCTCGCGGTCGGAATAGCGGTCAGCGGTATCGATAACCTCGGTGCGTGTTTTAGAGGCAGATGCCTTGCGGTATTCGGTAATACGCTTTTCGACAAGCGCATCGTCCTTTAAAATCTCTTCGGCTGTTTCAAGCAGGCTTACTGCCGCATCGTAATCGCCGTCGGCAACAAAGGTGGCGGCATCACTTAAAACCGTGTTGCGGTATTTTGAAATTGCCGACTCAAGCCTTGTGCGCGCGGCGGAATAGTTCGAATCATCTTTTATAACCGCCTCGTATTCCGAAATTGCGGCGGCGTAATTCTTTTTCGCCCAAAACTCCTCGCCCCTTTTAAAGCTTTGCTTTGAGTTGTACGCCGTTTGCAGATTTTTTTCTGCTTTTTCAAGCGGCTTTACGACCTCGGTAATGCCCATTTTTTTAATGGTTTCAAGCCGTGCCGATGCCACGGTGTAATCAATTGTACCCGAAAGATACTCCGTAACCGTGTCTTCGGCAATATCTATAAGGCGATTGTTAAGAGAAAGACTGCCGTTTTTGTTAAAATGCTTTACAAACATCGAGTACGCGGTGTCATTATCGCCGCCGCGCAAAAGCTTTTCTATTTGCGCCGAGGGCGAGTTGATTATACCTATGGTAATCACCGCCGCAAGCAGTACAACCGCAACTGCCGCGACTATGGCGATTTTGCGCCTGCTTTTGCGCGGTCTGCGTGTTGTCGGTGAAAAGTTGTAATGGTACATTTCGGCATCTTCGGCTTCGACAAAATGCGACACCCTTTCGGCGTGGCTTTGTTCTACTGCGTGCGGCTGTGCAGAGGAAGAACTGAAGATATCGTTATCGTCGGCGTTCAGCTTTGCGGCACAGCTGTTGCATATTCTGTTTTCGTTTTCGGTTTCGGCACCGCAGTATTTGCAGACCATTCGGCAACCTCCTTTAAAGCTTTATACTGTTATTATAGCTGTTGGTTTAAAAAAGTCAATTACAGGCGTGTTACGGTGATATTACAGTTTTGTTACGAAATCAGTCGGGTAAAATGCGGTCCTCGGCAGTGTCTTGCGGCAGGTCGTTTATCACCGCGCGGAAGTGAGACCACGGACTTTGCGACAGCGGCGGTACAGAGTATTCGTCGACGGTGCCGCGGCGTATCGGGTGCGAAAAACACAAATGATGCGACCAAAGTGCTATATTACCGCCCTTTTCGGGACTGCCGTATTTGGTGTCGTATACAAGCGGCATTTTACGCGATGAAAACTGCACGCGTATTTGGTGGGTTCTGCCTGTGTGCAGTCGTATTTTAATAAGCGAAAGCACGCCCATATCGGTCTGCTTTGTTGCTATTGTTTCGTATTCAAGCAGGGCATCCTTTGCGCCGCGGCGCATTGTTTTTATTACAAATGACTTGTTTTTTGCCGAGTCTTTAAACAAAATATCACGCATTTCACCCTGTGACGGCTCGGGACAGCCGTGTACCACGGCAAGGTATTCTTTTGTTATTTTGCGGTCACGAACCGCGGCAGACAAAGTCGCGGTTGCTTTTCGGCTTTTCGAGTATACCATAGCACCGCCAACCATTTTGTCAAGGCGATGTATTGTGTCTATTTCGTATGCCCCCGTCATTTTTTTTAAAATATCCGGCATAGTGCGCTTTGTGTTCGTTTGCCTTTCGGACAAAATGTTTATCGGTTTTTCGCAAACGACTATAAATTTATCTTGGAATAAAACCTTTATCATTTTAATCTCCCATATCAGTAAAGCTCGGGACGGCGTGACCATTCAAGCAGTAACCATTTCGCAACACCGTCATTGTCACAGCTTTCTATAACCTCGCTTGCGGCGGCTTTTGCCGCAGGCTTTGCATTAGCCACGGCAAGCCCGATATCCGCATTTTCAAGCATTTCCGTGTCGTTTAAATTATCGCCGAAAGCTACAACGCGGTCAAAGCCGTACTGTTCCATAAAACGGCGTGTTGCATTTTGCTTGCCTGCGGCGGAATTGTATATTTCAAGCAGGGCGGTTTCGTCGCCGTCGTCGAAAAACAGCGAGCAGGCAATGCCCTTGATATTTGCAAGTGCGGCTTTAACTGTTTTAAGCTTTTCTGTTTTGTCGGCACATACGATATATGCCGCCTCGCGCGCAAGCATTGGGGACGGTGTTGCGGTAAATTCGGGGTAATATTCTGCACGGTCGCGCATAAATTTTTGTGACTGCGCAAGCTTTGCCGAGGTGTAACGCACCGAAACATCACCGTTTATCAGCTCGAATAAAAACGGCTCACAGCCGAAACGGCGACATACATTAAGTGCCGCCGCGGCAGGTGCCTTGTCAAGTAAAACAAGGCTTTCGGTTTTGCCGCTTTTTGTGTCGAAAAAGCAACTGCCGTTCATAAGCACCGCGTTAAGCTTTAGGTTAAGCCCCTTAATTTTAGGCGTAACGCTTTTCGGCGTGCGCGATGTATTTACGGTAAACGGCAAGCCGTGCGCAATAAGCGCGTTAAGTGTCGTTTTTGTGTAATCCGACAGCTCACCCTTGCTGTTAAGCAGTGTGCCGTCAAGGTCTGCCATATATAGCGTGTTCATTGCTCATCCTCCGATTGCGAAATCAGTTCGGTTGCAGTTTCCCATTCTTCATAGCATTGCTCCAAACGGCGGTTAGCCTCGTCCAAGCTTTCTGAAAGCTCAAGCGTTTTTTCATAGTCACTTGCCGTTTCGGGCAAAGAAAGCTTGCGGTTAAGCTCGTCGATTTCCGTTTCAAGCATTTCTATTTCTTTTTCAAGCTTTACAACGGCGGTTTTTGCACGCCTAAGCTCGGCTTGCTTTTGCTTGCGCTCGGCATACGATATTCCGCCTGCGCCCATTTTCTTTTCGACCTTTTTCGGCTCTGCTTTGGTTGTGTGCCGTGCCGAAAATTCGTCGTAATTACCCGAAAAAGAGGTAAGAACGCCGTTTTCAAGCCACAAAATTCGGGTTGCAAGCCTGTTTATAAGATAGCGGTCGTGTGAAACGACAAGCATAGTGCCGTCGTAATCAAGCAAAGCCTGTTCAAGTGCCTCGCGTGAGCGCAGGTCAAGGTGATTGGTCGGCTCGTCCAAAAACAGCAGGTTATCGCCGCCAAGCATAAGTCGGCAAAGCGCGACTCGCGCCCTTTCGCCGCCGCTTAGGGTTTTGATTTTTTCGAAAACGGCATCGCCGAAAAACAAAAATGCCGCCAAAGCCGTGCGCAGTTCGGTGT
>CAZIEH010000039.1:0-11845 GCA_964538695.1 uncultured Eubacterium sp.
ATATTAACACTTGGTTTATTCGCAGGCTGCAAGGGTGCAGACAGTGCTATTACCATTGCGGTACCCAACGACACCACTAACGAGGCAAGAGCCTTGCTGTTACTTGAAGAAAAAGGCTATATCACCTTAAAGGACGGCGCGGGAATAACCGCAACCGTTACGGATATTAAGGAAAACCCAAAAGGCATTGAGTTTAAAGAGGTTGAGGCGGCACAGCTACCCAACATTTTGTCCGATGTTGATTATGCGGTAATCAACTCTAACTACGCTATTGAGGCAGACCTTAATCCCGTTAAGGATTCATTGGCGATAGAGGGCTCTTCATCAGCATACAGCAACATACTCGCCGTAAAGCAGGGCAACGAAAGCAACGATAAAATAAAGGCACTTAAAGCGGCACTTGAAAGCAAAAAGGTTGCAGATTTTATTGCCGAAAAATACAGCGGTGCTGTTGTAAGCACTGTCGAAGCTCTTACCGACGGCTATGACAGCAGTGTAAACTACACCTCGCTTAAAGGCAAAAAAATCACCGTTGCCGCCTCCCCCACACCTCACGCTGAAATTCTTGAAATTGCAAAAGAAATTCTTGCCGCAAAGGGTATAGAGCTGGATATTAAAGAGTTTACAGACTATGTTCAGCCGAACAATGTTGTCGAAAGCGGCGAAATTGATGCAAACTACTTCCAACACAAGCCGTATCTTGACGATTTCAACGACCAGAACGATACTCACATAGTTTCGGTTTCGGCAATCCATGTTGAACCGATGGGTCTTTACGGCGGCAAAAGCAAATCGCTTGACGCACTTGATAAATAATATTTAAAGAATTACCGACAGCGCACAAAAAAGCGTTGTCGGTAATGATATTGTTAAGTGTTGCAGACTTTCACTACGGGAGAAGTAATATGATTGAGATTAAAAACCTTACCAAAACCTTTCAGACGGCAGAGGGACAGGTGAACGCGCTTGACGATGTTTCGTTGAAAATTGACGACGGCGAAATTTACGGCATAATAGGTATGAGTGGCGCAGGTAAAAGCACGCTTGTCAGAAGTATAAATATGCTTGAAAAGCCCACAAGCGGCAATGTTGTTATAGACGGGCAGGATATGTGCGCATTAAGCGACAAACAGCTACGCGATGCACGCCGCAGTATAACAATGATTTTTCAGGGCTTTAACCTGCTTATGCAACGCAACTGCCTGAAAAATGTCTGCTTTCCTTTAGAGCTTGCGGGTGTAAAAAAGCGTGAAGCCGAAAAGCGTGCCAAAGAGCTGTTGGAGCTTGTGGGACTCGGTGACAAGCTTAAAGCCTATCCGTCACAGCTTTCGGGCGGTCAACAGCAACGCGTTGCAATTGCCCGTGCGCTTGCAACCCACCCGAAAATTCTGCTGTGTGACGAGGCGACAAGTGCGCTTGACCCGCAAACAACACAGTCGATACTTTCGCTTATACGCGATATTCACGACCGTTTGGGCATTACAGTTATAGTAATAACCCACCAAATGAGCGTGGTAGAGCAGATTTGCACAAGAGTCGCCATTCTTGACAAGGGCAAGGTTGTTGAAGAGGGCGCAGTTAGCGATGTTTTTGCCGCACCGAAAAGCGATGCCGCAAAGGCGCTTGTTTATCCCGACGGCTATGACGGTACGGCACTGCCGACAGACGAAAGCGTTATTCGCGTTGTTTTCAACGGCTCTAAAGCTACAAACACACCGATAATTGCGCAAATGGCTATTGACGAGGGTATTGCCGCAAGCATTTTGGGTGCTTCGACAAAATCACTTGGTGACAAGGCGTACGGAAATATGCTTTTGGGTATATCGGGCGGCAGAGAGCAGTTTGACAAGGCAATGGCGTATTTGAAAAACATACCCGATATTTATGTCGAGGAGGTAACAGGCAATGATAAATGAGTACCTGCAATCCGACACCGTTCAAAAAGCACTTGAGGTTCTGCGCGAGCAGTTCCCCTTGGCGATATGGGAAACGGTTTATGTAACGGTGCTTGCAACCTTTATAGCAACGCTTATAGGGCTTCCTCTCGGCGTTTTGCTTGTTGCCGGCGAGGACAAGAAAATTTTGCGTATACCGAAAGGCGTTTTGCACGCGATTAACATAATAATAAATCTGTTGCGCTCGGTACCGTTTTTAATACTGATGATTATGGTTTTTCCGCTTACAAGGGCGGTCGTCGGCACTGTTGTCGGCACGCCTGCATCTGTTGTTCCGCTTGTTATGGCGGCTTTCCCCTTTATCGCGCGTGTCGCAGAAAGCAGTCTGCGCGAGGTGAACCCGAATATTATAGAAGCGGCGCAAAGTATGGGTGCATCGCCTTTTGAAATAATAACAAAGGTTATGATACCCGAAAGCATACCCTCACTTATTTCAAACGAAACCATTGCGATAACCACAGTTCTCGGCTACTCTGCTATGAGTGGTATTATCGGTGGCGGCGGCTTGGGCAAAATTGCAATAAACTATGGCTATTACAGATATCAGTATCTTATAATGGCGTTCGCCGTAATTTTTCTTATTATATTGGTTCAGCTTTTCCAAACAATCGGAACAAGGCTTTCGGTTCGTTGCGACAAGCGACTTAAATAAAGCACACAAAAACAACCGCAGGCTTTTGAAGTCTGCGGTTGTTTTATTTATCGGTTATCTTACAATAACAGCCTCTATACCGAGTATATCGGCAATTTTCTTAATGGTTTCGGCGTGGTGACCTATACCGAGGGCGTAGTGATGTGTCGGACCCTCCATAACCCAGCGCTTTATGAAGTCACGGGTGTCAGGCTCGAAAACGCCGCGTGTGTTGGTGTTACCCGTGGGCGGAATGGCACCCTCTTGCGAGGTACCCTCGCCGATAACAAATTTAAAGCTACCGTCGCCCTTTTGCGTAATGCCGAGCATTGTAATCGGGCCTTCTTTAAGCTTAAATTCAACACTTGCGCCGTGACCAGGCTTACCGTGGTATTTAAGCAGACTGCGCAAAACGGGCTTGCCGTTGGCAATGCGCATATGGTGCGGACCGTCGTGACCGACAAGAATGTAGTTATCCTTGAAGCCAAACGGGTGGAACTCGGCAAACGAACCGCCGATATCAAGCCTATCCATAATAAGCATAGCAATGCAGGTTTTTATATCGTACTCGCCGCACATCGGTATACCCTCGGCATTGAGTATTGAGTTACCTACAATAAACGAAGATGCAACCTTGCGCTGTATTGTATCCTCTCTGCCCTCGTAATAATATGCAAGACCTGTCAGCTTAAACTTATCGACCAAGCGGTCAAGAGCCGCCGCGGTTTTTGCCGCCTCGTACAAATCCTCGTCGGTAAGCTTTACGGTAACGGGGTCACTAATCGGGTCGGGCATATCAAACTCGCGCTTGATAATTTCGGTTTTCTGTGCAATCTCCTCGTCTGTTACTGCCTCGTATGCGGCAACAGCATCTTCAATTTCAAGCAAGGGAACATGACAACCGAAAGCCGAAGAAATGGCAGTCGGGTCGGCGTGCATATCATACATCGCCTCCATAACATGACCCATAAGACCCATACGCGCGGTTTTAAGGTCGTGCAAAACCTTTGCGATATCACACCACTCAGCAAGGTCTTTTTCAACCTTTTCGTCGTTATACAAAACACCGATAATTACATCGTGAATTTTACGGTTAAGGCGGTTTGCAACGCCCACAAACTCGGGAACAGAGCAAATGCAGTCGTTTTCAAGCTGCATAAAGGTAGAAGCCTTGCTGTAATCCATTTCCTCGCGCGGCTGAAGTGCGGTTAAAATCATAGGCACATCAAGGTCGCGAACAATAGGTGCAAACACCGAAGATGTGGCGTATGTAACCATATTGCAGATAACTATATCAAGGTTGTCGCCCTTCATTTTCGGCAATGCCTCGTATGCTTTTATGCTGGAGTCAATCATACCGTAATCGATAACGGTAACATCATTTTTTTCGACAAGCTTTACCGCATCGGCGTGAAAGCCCATAATGCTGTCGTAAAGACCGTCGAACTGCGCCCAGTAGGTATCGTGTGCAACAGCGAAGATGCCTATGCGCGCCTCGCGCTTGTTTCTTCTTTCAATCATAACAGTACCTCCGTTTTATTAGGCATATGCCTTTTATACAATATAACTTTACCGCATTTTAATTGATAAGTCAATAGAGAAAATGCACAAAATTATTGTTTTTGCACTTTTTTGTTAAAAAATATACAAAAAAACAGGCAGTTCCAAACTGCCTGTAAGTTTTGCGAAAAATTAATTTTCGGCTTTTTTGCCGCCCTTTGCCTTTTTGTCCTCGGCTTTTTTTACTTCCTCGTGAACTGTGGTGTTCGTTTGGATAGCTGTGCGCAAAAGCTTGATTTTTGAATGGTCGGCAGGCGACTCTACAATAATGCTGTCGTCTTTAATAGAAACAACCCTGCCGCAAATGCCGCCTATGCTGATAATCTCATCGCCGATTTGCAGGTCGTTACGCATTTTTTCCTCTTGCTTTTGCTGTTTGCGCTGGGGGCGAATCATAAAGAAATAAAACACCGCGACAAGCACAACAAGCATAATAATCATCGACCACGGGCTTTGTTGTGTCTGACTTGTAGCCAAAATTTGAAAATCCATTTAAAATAACCTCCATAATATTATGAAACAATTATAGCTCATTTTTTTCGATATTGCAACAAGAATTTGATTTTTTATCGGGCGTTTTGCGTAAAAAACCTATAATAAAAGGTATACTTACAAGTCCGGTTATAATATCTGCCGCAGGCTGTGATACTTTTATACCTATTTCGCCGAAAAGCATAACCGTTAAAAGCAATGTGGGTATAAAAGCAAGTCCCGACCGCATAAGCGAAAGAAACGAAGAGATTTCGGGCTTTCGTATGCTTTGGTATAGCATATTAACGGGAACGGAAAGCGGAAAGAAAAAGTAGCCTATCGCCGCAAAACGCAGTGCGGGCGCACCGAAAGCTATTACCGCATCGCTTTTTTGAAATACGCCTATAATCTGCTCGGCAAGCACCAGTGCCGCGCACGACTGAACACCTATAAGACAAAAGCCCAAAAAGGTGGTGAATATAAGCCCTTTTTTAACCCTTTTGTAAAAGCCTGCCTGATAGTTGAACGAGGCGACAGGCTGAAAGCCCTGCCCTATTCCGAGCCCGACGCACATAACAAGCGAGCCGAAACGGTTGACGACACTCATCGCGGCGATTGCGGCATCGCCGAAAGGCTTTGTTAAATTGTTGAGAAGTCCGTTCGCAACTGAGGAAAGTCCCTGCCTGATAAGCGACGGCAGTCCAACACGAATCATCATAAAATACAGCTTAACATCGCGGCTTACGGCACTGAAACGAATTTTGCTTTGTGCGAATTTTGCGTAAAACAAAAGCAATAAGGCACAGCTTACCATTTGCGAAACAGCCGTTGCAAGCCCAGCGCCGTAAACGCCCATATTTAAAACGCGAATTGTGTAATAATCGCCGAATATGTTAAGTATGCCGCCGCTTGTAAGACCCACCATTGCACAAAGAGTTTTACCCTCGTACCTTAAATTATTATTAAGTATCAGCGAACAAACCATAAACGGTGCGGCAATTAAAACCCACATACCGTAGTCACAGGCGTAGGGCAAAATTGTTTCGGTGCTTCCGAGCAGGCGCATAAACGGCTTTAAAAGCAAAAGCCCGAAAACCGACAAAAGGCAACCTGCCGCAACACCCACAAACAGCGCAGATGATACATATGTATCCGCACGACGGGCGTTTTTGTCGGCAAGCTCTTTCGAAACAAAGGTACCCGAACCGTGTCCCATCATAAATGCTATCGCCTGAATTATTGCCTGCAAGGTAAACAAAATACCCGTTGCCGCCTGCTGACTTTCGCCGAGAGTGCCTACAAAATATGTATCGGCAAGATTGTAAATATTTGTAATAAGCATAGAAACGGTTGTGGGTATACCAAGAGCTGTTATAAGCCGCGAAACGGGCGTTTCGGTCATTTTTATATAATGCTTTTCGGCAGCGGTCACGCCGTTCACCCCCTTTTAAATTTCAAGCTTGGTTTTTCTTGCATACGAAAATATGTACTGCTGTACAATGCCGCTTACGCCGCGGCACTGCTCCGGAAGACCGTTCGGAAAAAGCTTTTCCATAGCGCGGTTTATCCACACATCCTTCGGGAATGCATCGGCAAAGCCAAGACCGAACAGCAATGTGCAATCGGCAACCTTGTTGCCCACACCGTATATCATTTTCAGCTTTTCGCGCGCAGAGTCTATATCAAGCTGTCGTATCTCGTCGAAATTTATACTGCCGTCGGCAACCTTTTGCGCCGCATCAATAATATATTTTGCGCGAAAGCCACATTTAAGCGGTGCCAAATCGTCGACACCAAGCGCGGCAATACGCTCGGCAGACGGAAAGGCGTAACCGCCGCCCGTTGGCGTTCCGTAGGCTTCGCACAGGCGCGATATTATGCCCTTTATTCTTTTTATATTGTTGTTTTGCGAAATTATAAAGGAACAAAGTGTTTCCCATGGTTCTTGATTCAGCACGCGCACACCGCGACAAGCAGTGTACATTGTGTGCAGGGTTTCGTCGCTTTTCAAAAGTTCCTCTATACCGTCGTAATCGCGGTCTATGTCGAAATATTTGCGCCATATTTTCTCGTATTCCTCGGCGGTGGTGTCGTAAAAGGTCAGAACCCCGTCGGCAAAGCCGACGCGTTGCATTTTACCGAAAGCGACACCCTGCCAGCTACCGTCTTCAAGCGGTTGCCAGCGAAATGCCTGTCCGCAGTCGAGCGTTTCGACTAAATCAAGACAGCTTATATTCGAAACAGTGTAATTCATATATAACACCCTATTGCTTAAAATTTTATACGGTTGATGAAAGGCTTGCGCCACAATATAAGAATAGTATACCACTAACCGCATAATTCGGCAAGCAAGAAAAATCATCGCCCCGTAAAGAGCGATGATTTTTCGTTTACTAAGGAGAAATAAATGAAAAACTAATTAGTTGAGCCTACCGTTAATGTAACGGTCTGTGTTTTACCCGAACGGTAGTAGGTAACCGCGACCTTGTCATTGGGGTAATATTCCGATAAAGCAGAGTCATACTGTGTATACTCCTCTATTTCGGTATCGCCGAATTTTGTGATAATATCGCCGCGGCGTATACCTGCCGCCTCGGCAGGACTGCCCGAATCGACAGAGGCTACAACCGCGCCCGACGGATAGCCGTAGTATTTAAGCACGCGCGAGGTGTAGTTTGCGCTTATCGAAATGCCCGTATACGGGTCACCCTCGCCCTCGTGTGCTATCAGATTATCGCAAATTTCAA
Source organism: uncultured Eubacterium sp. (assembly GCA_964538695.1). GTDB lineage: Bacteria > Bacillota > Clostridia > Oscillospirales > Acutalibacteraceae > UMGS1532. The sequence continues at coordinate 7,365 of CAZIEH010000039.1, forward strand.
CAACAGTGTTGACAGGTATCGCAAAGCCCATACCCTCATAGCTTTCGTCGACAAGCTTTGACGAATTTATGCCGATAAGCTTGCCCTCGGTATTGACAAGCGCACCGCCCGAGTTACCCGGGTTAATTGCGGCATCGGTCTGAATAAGCTTCATTGTGCCGCTTGTTGTGGATATTTGTCGGTTAATACCGCTTATAATTCCGAATGTTGTGGAGCCCATAAATTCAAGACCGCCCGGACTGCCTATCGCAACAACATACTGCCCGACCTTTGCATCGTCGCTGTCGGCGATTTCGATTGCATCAAGACCTGTTTTGTCTATCTTTAAAACCGCAAGGTCGCAGGATATATTATAGTTTATAACCGATGCCTCATAGCTTTTGGTAGTGTCGTTATTAAGAAAAACGCTTATTTTTGAATTGCTTGTCGAAATGGCCTCTTCTATAACATGGTAGTTGGTTATAATGTAGCCGTCGGATTTGTATATTACACCCGAGCCCGAGCCCGTAGAAGTCGATTGTCCGCTGAAAAAGCTTTGCACGGCATATGTCGTTTGTATACCGACAACGCTTGAGCCTGCTTTACTTGCCGCGGCTTCAGCCAACTGCTCGATAGAGCCGTTTATCGAAACTACCTTTTCGGTTGTTTCGGATTTTTCGGAAGTATCCTGCACCGTTACCGTTTCGCCGTCGCCCTTAACAAAATCCTTTACATATGTCAGCGCAAAAAAGCAACCGCAGGTGAAAATCGACGCGGCAAGTGCGACGGCTATAAGCGCGCCAACAGAAAAGCTGTGCTGCTTTTTTTCGCGTTTTTTCTTAGCGACAGGCTGACCGAACGGTGTGTAGGAATTTACATAATCGCCGTCAAATTCGGCATAATTGTTGCTTTTATAAAAGCCGCCCTGCTGTTCACTGTTTTGTACAGGCTCGTTTTTTTCCTGCTCGGGCGGATTTTCGTAATACGCGCTTTGCGGTGTTACGGTAAAGCCCTCGCCTATTATTTTACCGTCGTTATCGTCGAAGCCACTGAAGCCAGATTCGGCTTTTTGCTCATCTGCTTTTTCATTATCGTCAAAAGGTTTATTTTCAAAATCGTTCATAAGCCACAACCCTTTCCTGTTTGTCTGATACTATAATAATACCCCATTGTGATAGTTTGTACACGGAATTGTAAATTTGTTGTTAATAAACCGCACTGTTGCGGCAACATTTTGGTTTTTACGCCCCTATTTTCAAGGGAAGCCTATTCCCTGCCGCCCCAAAAAAATATGAAAGGGTGATTTTTTGAGAGAGATAACAATAAAGGTAGACCTTAATACCGTATCGCCGCAAAGCATAACCGTTGGCTTTAACGGCGAACACAAGGCAACCAACATTACTTTCGAGCTGTCAAGCGAGGTTATGAATTTATGCGCATACTACCGTGTTGTTATGCCGAAAAATTTAAGCCGCAAGCTTTATGCAAAGGATAACAAAATATCCTATGAATTGCCGCAAACCGTGCTAAACGAAAGCTCACTGCTTATTCAGCTTGAGGGCTATCGTTTTGACGACACGGTGGCGACAACGATTTTCAAATCGGGTGTAATTACGGCAAAGGTTGAAAAATCGCTGTGGTACGACCCCGAACTGCCAAAGCCGCTTGTTGAAAGGTATACCGAATGTGAAGAGGAGCTTGCCGACTTGTTGGCACAGTGCGCACTTATAAAATTCGAAATAGAAACCTACCATAAGCTTATCGATTCGAAAGTCGGCGATTACAGAAAAATAGCCGGTTGCGACCTAAAGGACGATATTACGGCAGAGGAGCTGTCAGCCGCACTTGAAATTGAGAAAAAGATTTCCGATGCGATAACAACCGCACTTAATACGGAGGTGTAGAGGGTGGCAAAAAACGATAATTTAAGCGATTTTTTGGGCGGTATTGCAAAAAAATTGCGCACTTTTTTAAAAACCACCGCAAAAATAAATCCGCAGGATTTTGAATTAAGCATTTCAAAAGTATATTCGGAAGGTGCCGCTGATAATGCACGGGATTTTTGGAACACATACCAAAGCGGAGGTGGCAGGCGTGTTTACCGTTATGCGTTTTTCAATTGGCCCAGCGCGCTTTTTAAACCAAAGTACGATATTACACCGTCCGATGCCACACGAATTTTCAGCTATTTGGGCGAAGGTGAAACGGGCTTTAATTTTAAAGACCTGCTTGCCGAACAGGGAATTACTTTCAGCACCAAATCGGCAAAGACGGTAAACGGCGCATTCAACTGCTGTTACTGTACCGAAATAGGCTGTGTTGACCTGTCAGTTTGCAATGATGCTTCAATATTATTCGCATATGCGCCCTACCTTAAAAAAATTGACGAGCTGCGTCTCAGCAATACGCGCCGCGGTTATACCTGCAACTTTACTTGGGCATTTCTCGGGACATTCAACCTTACAGATATAAAAATTACGGGACTGCTGGGCGAAAACATCGATTTTACCGATTGCACAAAGCTTTCCAATGCAAGCATCAGAAGTATTATAGCGGCCTTAGACGACTTTTCGGGCGAAAGCACCTCGCCCACACTTACTCTCGGCAGTAAAAACAGAAGCAAGCTGACACAAGAACAAATTGCAACCATAACACAGAAAGGATGGAACTTGGCATAATGACACAGGACACCATAAAAATCACAAAGCTTACCGCAAGCGAGGGTATGACACTTACAAACGGTGAGGCATACGGCAAGGAAATATATGTTGCCTGCAACAGCAGTGCCGACGCTTGGCACGAAATACCCGACAGCGAGGTGCCTCAACCGCCGAAAGGAGTGTGTGAAAAGTAATGCAGGCTATTTCGGTAATCGTCGGCATTGTCGGCGGTATAGGCGCGCTGATTTTCGGTTTTGTAACCTACGAACGCAACAAAAAGACCGACGAAACCCGTGACGGTAAAAAAGACGGAGTTGTACTGACAGAGCTTGGTTATATCAAATCGGGCATAGACGACATAAAGCACAAGCAGGAACGGCAGGAGCAACAGCATATCGAGGTTATTTCTCGCCTTACGGCGGTTGAGTCATCGGCAAAGCAGGCGCACAAAAGAATTGATGCACTGTATAAAAGCAGAAAGGAGCAGTAAAATGAAAGAATGGCTGAGACGCGCACTAAGAACCTTTTGGCAGGCACTTTTCGGATTTGCCTCGGCAAATATCGTACTTACAATGCCGTCGGATTATTCGGGCGGCGACATAAAAACGCTTGTTGTGGGCTTTTTGGCATCTGCGGTTGCCGCGGGATTTGCGGCGGTGATGAATATGGAAAGGAAAAGTGACAAATGACAGCAAGCAACCTTATTAAAAAGATAGGCAACGCCGCGGTGAAATATTACCCGAAATATAAAATATTGCCAAGCCTTACCATTGCACAGGCAATTCTTGAAAGTGCTTGGGGTAAATCGGAGCTTTCAAAAAAGTGTCACAATTATTTCGGTATGAAGTGGTGCGAAAACTGCGGTTGCGACTATAAAGAATATAAAACCTACGAACAGCGTGCCGACGGCAGCTACTATACCGTTACGGCACGGTTCAGAAAATATCCTACTCTTGCGAAAGGTATTGAGGGATATTACAAATTTTTGCAATATCCTCGTTATGCCAACCTTGCAGGTGTTACCGATTATAAAAAAGCCTGCAAGCTTATTCGCACCGACGGGTGGGCAACCGCGCTTGATTATACCGAGCTTTTAATCACCCTTATCGAAGAAAACAATCTTACCGTCTACGATAAGGCTGTGATAAACCAAACCGCAAAAAAACCGAAAAACACCACGAAAAGCCAAAAGACCGCCACGCTTAAAATAGGTGATCGCGTTACCGTAAACGGCAAAATTTACGGCAACGGCGACGGTAGCGGCGGCAGTCTTAAAAAGAAAAAAGAAACAATGTATGTCGTTAATACCGTGGACAGCAAAAAATACAAATACCATATTGGTGTCGCGGCGACAAAAGCCTCTGCAAGGCAGGGCTGGGGTAACGCAAAAACAGTTAAAAAAGCATAGTACACAAAACGGGCTGTAAAAACGCAAGGTTTACAGCCCGTTTTTTATTTTTTGTTTATTCTTTTTGCAACCGCAATCAAAGCCGAAATATCGTCATAATCCATACCGCGGCAAACCTCGTACAGCTGCTTTAAAAGAATTGGGTCGGTATTGTCGGCATTGAAAAACTCCGACGGGGTTACGCCCAAATATTCGCAAATATAGAAAAATCCCTGCATAGAGGGGTACGCCTTTTGGTTTTCTATTCGGTTTATATAATTTTCGTTTTGACCCATTGCAAGGCTCATTTCACGCGCGGAAACATTTTTTGTAAGTCTAAGCTGTGCAAGTCGCTTGTAAAAATAATCTTCAAACATAAAATATCACACCAACCTTGTATAATGATATTATATGTCATAACCGTTCAATAAAAACAACATTATAAAAGCAATAAA
>CAZIEH010000040.1:0-11797 GCA_964538695.1 uncultured Eubacterium sp.
TATTATAATAAGATATACACACATATAAAAGGTATATTTTAAGTAAAAATGTGAGGATTTTAAGTTGAGTGAGCTTTTAAAGACTTTTCCGCATTTCGGAACGAAAACACCGCTTTATATCAGTCTTGCTGGCATAACATATCCCGATGCCGATTACCGCATAATAAGGTCGCAGTCAAACCTTTCGGTTATCGAATATGTTGTCGACGGGGCAGGATATATAGTATTGAATGACGGCGAAAAAAGGGTCGAAAAGGACACGGTGTACTTTCTGCCGCGCGGTATGCGACACGAATACTATGCCGATAAGGAAACACCGTTCACCAAAATTTTTCTTAATATCACAGGAACGCTATGTACGCGTCTTGCACTTGAATACGGCATTTCCGACAAAACAATATTCAGCGGCATCGGTCTTAAAAATTCTTTTTTAAAAATCCACGAGATTATATGCTCTGATATGTCTGACGGCGAAATGCAAGCGACTTTGCAGGGGATATTGGTTGAAATTATGGCAAAGCTTTCAATAGCGGCAGATGATAACAAGCATAATGATGAGGCAATGCGACTTAAAAACCACCTTGATGCAAATATCGGTCGCATAGTAACTGCAAAAGAGCTTGCAAAGGTTGTGTTTCGCTCGCCCGATTATTGTCAAAAGCTGTTTTCGGCAGAATACGGGACAACCCCATACGCTTATCAAATAAAGCAAAAAATGCTGACTGCAAAGTCGTTACTTACAAATACAAATCTTTCCGTCGGTGAAATTGCAGGCAGGCTGGGGTATGGTGATATTCACTATTTTTCCAATTTATTTTTGCAAAAATGCGGTTGCCGCCCGTCGGAATATAGAAAAAGCAAGCGATAATATTAAGCAGTTATAAATTTTTTGCCGTCGGCGTTGAAAAACAGTAATGAATATGTTATACTGTTAAAGATGCGTTAGGCATAATGAAAACAATGTAAGGAAAATGTATTTATGGTTTTTATTTACAATGATGAGCTTAAAAATCAGCTTTCGGCATTTTTAACCGAGCTGTCTTTTACCGAAAACGAGGACGGCATTTTTTTGAATGACAGCTATGCTTTCAAGATTGACTATGACGATGAGAGAAAACTTGTAAGGCTTCTCGGCACCAAGCCCGAGGAGGGTAAGCAGCTTGAATTTGCCGAAATTTCGCAATATCTTTTTGATGAAACACATTCTGTGCGTGATGTTAAGGCAGTCGCAATAGATTTCGAGGAAACACTGCGCTCATACCTCGGCGCGAAAAAGGTAACCGAAAGGCGCAAGGTTGCAATGCCCACCCGTGCCGCTGTCGGCGAAACCCCGACAATCGAGGCATTTACAAAAGGCTTTTTGGACATTTGCCCGCAATATCGCGAAAAATACCAAGATATGCTGGCTACGGGCGGCACATTCAGGTATGTTGAGTTTTATTCTAAACACGGTGTTGAAAAAATGCGCGAGCTTGCAACCGGCAAAAACGAAAAGCAGTTGGGTAAGTTTTTGACATTTTTAAATAAATATTATATCGAGGGCGACCGCACGGTTGCCGCGGTAATATGCACCGTATTTTTCGGCGGTACATTCTGTCTTGACCGTACTGCTTTTGACAGCGTTGTGCTTCCGCGACTTGAGAATATGCAATACCTTAAAGCGGCGGCTGAAAACGCCGTAATTCTTGCCGCAAAGAACAAAAAACTGCAAGCGGCTTTGGCAGTAAAGTAATAAAGAATAAAACAACCCCACGGTTTAGGTGAATATCACCGCCGTGGGGTTTCTTTTTATGAGTTGTAAAATAGACTTATTACTTTATGCCGAAAAGTGTGCAGGCATTTTGATGTGTATAGTTTAACACATCAGCCGTGCGTTCGCCGCGTAGCTCGGCAAGCTTGCGCGCGGTCAGGGCGATATGCCCCGAGTGGCAGGTTTTTCCGCGGAACGGGGTAGGTGCCATATAGGGACAGTCGGTTTCAAGCAATATTCTGTCACTTGGCAATTCCTTTGCCACCTGCAACAGTTTTTTCGCGTTTTTAAAGGTAAGGACGCCGCCGATACCGATATAGATACCGATTTTTAGCAATTCCTCGGCAAATTCGACACTGCCTGAAAATGCGTGAACCACGCCGCGTGGCTTATACTTTTTCAAAAGCTCGGCTGTTTCGCCGTGCGCCTCGCGGTCGTGAACGATTACGGGCATATTAAGGCGGTTTGCAAGCCTTAGCTGTGCCTCAAACCATTTCAGCTGTAATTCGGGGTCTATGTCATAGTGATGGTCAAGACCTATTTCGCCGATTGCCACAACCCTGCGGTTTTCGCAAAGAGGTAAAAGCAAGTCAAAATTCGGCTCGGTTTTGGGTAAATTCTCGGGGTGAAAGCCAACGGCGGCATACACAAAATCAAATTTTTCGGCAAGAGCTACTGCCGCCTTTGATGATGCAATATCGCAACCGCAAGTAATGATTTTCGAAACACCGCCGCGTTGAAGTGTCGGCAACAGCGTGTCGACACACTCTTTAAAACGGTCGTCATCATAATGCGCGTGGGTGTCAAAAATGCCGTTGACGGTCGGTACACCGCAAAGCAACTCGTCAATCATCGTATTTTACAGCCTGCGGGTACGCCGTCGACAAAAATAACGCGAACATCATCGTCGGCAACATCAGCCGCAAGCACCATACCGTTGCTTTCAACACCGCAAAGCACAGCCGGCTTTAGGTTTGAAACCACGATAACGGTTTTGCCGCAAAGCTCATCGGGCTTGTACCAATTTGCAATGCCACTTGCAACAATTCGGTCGGTTCCGCTACCGTCGTCGAGGGTAAGCTTTAACAGCTTTTTGGATTTTTTAATAGGCTCGCAAGCCTTAACAACTGCGGTAGTCAGCTCTACCTTTGCAAAATCGTCAATTGAAATCTGTTTTACCGTAACAACATTGTCAGCCTGTTCTTTTTCTGCGGCTTTTGCGTTTTCCGCCTCAAGCTCCGCCAAAACCTTGTCTACATCAAGACGGGCGAAAAGCGGCTGAGGCTCGCCGACGGTGTAGCTTGCATTTGTACGAAATTCAGTCGTGTTTTCGTCACAGCCGAGCTGTGCGGCAATTTTTTCGGAGCATTCCGGAATAATCGGTGTAAGTAATACGCCGAGTATTCTGATAGACTCCAAAAGATTGTAAAGCACAACCTGCAAACGGTCTTTTTGCGCCTCGTCCTTTGCAAGTGCCCACGGCATTGTTTCGTCAATATATTTGTTACAACGGCGTGCGAATGACATAATTACCTCCGCCGCGTCGGCACCGTGGTATATATCCATAAACTCGAAATACTTTTTCGCCGTTTCGGTCGCTTCTTTAATTAAATCGCAATCAAGCTCGTTATTGGTTTTCTTGCCCGAAACCGTGCCGCCGAAATACTTTTTGGTCATAGCGATACTGCGGTTTACAAGGTTGCCCAAATTGTTTGCAAGGTCGGTATTGTATTTTGCCATAAAGCTTTCATAGGTTATACTGCCGTCTTGCGCAAAAGGCATTTCGGCAATAAGATAATACCTTACCGCATCTGCACCGAAGCGCGCCGCAAGCTCGTCGGCATATATAACATTACCGCGCGATTTTGACATTTTATCGTTCGAAAACAGCATCCACGGGTGACCGAGTACCTGCTTCGGCAACGGCTCGCCCAAAGCCATAAGAATAATGGGCCAATATATTGTGTGGAACCGAACAATATCTTTACCTATAACATGCAAATCGGCAGGCCAGTATTTTTTGTATTGCTCACTGCTGCCGTCGGGGTCATATCCGATGCCCGTTATATAGTTTGAAAGTGCGTCAAGCCAAACATAGACAATATGACCCTCGTCAAAATCGACGGGGATACCCCATTTGAAAGAGGTACGGGAAACGCAAAGGTCTTGAAGTCCAGGCTTTAAAAAGTTGTTTATCATCTCATGCTTGCGCGATTCGGGACAGAAGAAGTCGGGATTGCTTTCGTAATATTCAAGAAGCTTGTCCTGATATTTCGAAAGCTTTAAGAAATACGCCTCTTCCTTTGCATCTATACAATCGCGACCGCAGTCGGGGCATTTGCCGTCGACAAGTTGTGACGGGGTAAAGAAAGACTCGCACGGAACGCAGTATTTACCCTCGTAATGACCCTTGTAAATATCGCCCTTATCGTACAGCCTTTTAAAAATCTTCTGCACGGTTTTTTCGTGGTCTTCATCGGTGGTGCGTATAAACTTATCGTAAGTTACATTCATACTGTTCCAAACGCTTTTAATCTCGTTCGAAACATTGTCGACAAACTGCTTTGGCGAAATTCCCATAGCCTTTGCCTTTTCCTCGATTTTTTGACCGTGTTCATCAGAACCTGTCATAAAGTAAACATCATATCCGCGACTGCGCTTGTAACGCGCAATCATATCCGCCAAAACGATATCGTAGGTATTGCCGATATGCGGCTTGCCCGAGGTATACGCAATAGCGGTGGTAAGGTAGAATTTTTGCTTTGACATAAGCTTTTATCCTTTCTGTATATACATATATTTTTATTATAGCATTGTACGCCGCTTTTTACAAGCAAAAGATAAATAAAAACAGCATTTTCGGCATAAACTTAGTAAGGAGGGCGAATTTATGAAAAGCATAAAAATATTATCAGAAGTACTTTTTATAACACTTGTCGGCACAATGCTTCACTTTTTATACGATATTACGGGCGGCAGTGTGCTTACGGCGTGGATTTCGGGCGTAAACGAAAGCACTTTCGAGCATTTAAAGCTGTTTTACTGGGCGGTGGTGATGCTGACCGCCGCAGAATACTTTGCAACGCGTAAAAACGGCAAAAGTACAGGGTACGGATTTTTCACCCTGCGGCTTGTCGGAATGTTGCTTGGAATGGCATTCATCACGGTGTTTTTCTACACATATCAGGGAATAACGGGCAGAAACTATGATGTCGTCAATATTATAGATTTTGTTTTTGGTGCGGTTGTATTTTCGCTGTGGGTAAATTGCAAAAAAATAAGCCGTCAGGCTTTTGAGGGTGCAAGTGTTGCGACTTTTGCCGCGTTGGGAGTGCTTTTCGTTGTATTCACCTTTGCGCCGCCGCATATCGGGCTGTTTCGTGACCCCGTCGGTGGAGGATACGGTATTTTATAACCACTTGTAAATATCGTTTTTTTGTGATAAAATAGCACCGTAAAACCAATACGGGGTGATTAAAATGAATTTCGAAAAGCTTGATAGATTTTTCGACTATGTTGAAATGTTTGATTTAAAGGGTTCGGACTTGGCGGTGTACCGCAATCACGAAGAGGTATATCGCAGAAAATACGGCTTTCGCGATGCGGCAATGACCGAGCCGGTAACAGAAAATGATATATACTGGCTTTATTCTATGACCAAGCCGATAACCACAACCGCCGTGTTAAGGCTTGTCGAGCGCGGCGAGCTTTCAATGGATGACGAGGTTGCGAAATATTTGCCCGAGTTTGCAGATGTTAAGGTGCGTGACGGCGACACGGTGCGACCCGCGAAAACAAAAATGCTTATTCGCCACCTTTTCTGTATGAGAAGCGGTATTGATTATGAGCTTTCTTCGCCGCCGCTTGCCGAGGTAAAAAAGAACAAAAACGCAACAACGCGCGAGGTGGTTGCCGCCATGGCAAAGCAACCGTTGCTTTTTGACCCGGGTGAAAATTACGCATATGGTTTGTCGCTTGATGTTCTTGCGGCGGTTGCCGAAGTCATTACAGGTAAAACCTATTTGCAATTTTTGACCGACGAGCTTTTCGAGCCGCTTGGTATAAAGGATATGGGCTTTCACCCCACTGCCGAACAGAGAAAAAGATTTACCCAAAGATGGATGTATCAGCCAGATATAAACCGCGTAAAAGCAGCTGAATATATCGATTTACCTCCCTACTGCCTGACAGAAAGGTTTGAAAGCGGCGGTGCGGGTCTTTTCGCAACACTTGATGATTATATAAAAATAATAGACGCATTGGCTTGCGGCGGTGTTGTCAAAAACGGATACAGGGTTTTAAAGCCTGAAACGATAGAGCTTATGCGAACAAATATGCAACACGACGGGTGCCTGCTTTGTGCGCATAAATACGGCTACGGTTATGGTTGCGGTGTCAGAGTAATGCTTGACCCTGCCGCAGACAACAGTCGCGGCCCTGTCGGCGAATTTGGCTGGGACGGCGCAGAGGCATCATATAATATGGTTGACCCCGAAAAAAATATCGCCGTGGTATTTACAACGCAAACCGCGTGCTACGGTCCCGCATATTTTATGATACATCCCGAAATACGAAATCTTGTATACGACGCGTTATAAAAAGGGAAAAGGCAATTTGCAAAGTGCAAATTGCCTTTTGGTTTTATTGCGGTTTATTGGTTGTAAGCAAAACCGTTTCGTTATTTGCTACCGTAACGCTGTCGCCGTGATTTATGACCTCGGTATACCCTAAATCGGTTTGATTGTTAATTCTTAACGCGTACATTGTATTTTCGCAATCGGTATTAAGCGTGACCGCCCTTTCAAGTCCCGATTTGTTGGTAAGCATTATCGCCTTTGCGGTTTCATCACCTGCCGCGACACAGCACATTCCGTCGGGGACATTGCAAACGGCAACTTGATTTTTTAATTTATAAAGCTCGTTAAATGCCTTGAAAACATAATAAGCTTTAAAAGGTGTGTGGGTTATCGGGTTGTAAAGCCCCTGATAATCGCCGTGAACCTGACCGTCATAATACATAAGCATATCAAGTGTGGAATTTTGCATAGTAAGCATCATTTGCGATATATTCGCGGAATCCTCCAAAGTGCCGCGCTTATCTATGCCCGTATTCCATTCGTTCAAAATGCTTTCGGTATTGTCAAAGCCGTATTTTGAAAGCATTTCGCGGACATATTTTTCATATGCGACATTCTTTTCACAATCGGAATAAGAATGCCAAGAGAAAAAGTCAAACGGCAGATTATGTTCTGAAACAAATTGCAAAAACCTTTCAAAACAGTCTATAAAATAGTCTGTTCTTGAAGTGGAATTAGCTGTTTTTGCGACATTGTTTTCGAACAAAGCATAAAATCCGCAAGAGGCATAGCCGCCGATTTTTATATCGGGAAAAGCTTTTTTCAGGTGAAGTGCGGTTTCCTTATACAGGTCAAGATACTGTTCAAAGCTACCGCGCCACATCGGGTTATCCTCTGCGATAGGTTCATTGTCTGGCTCGTTCCATATTTCCCAATATTTAATACCCAAATGGTAGCCGTTTGCCCAACCCTCGTTATAATGGGCGATTATTTTTTCGCATATTCTTGCCCATTTCGCGTTATCCTTTGGGGGATAGATATTGTAGGCTTTAATGCGATGAGCGTTTTCGATTGTTACACCGAGTCTGTAAAAAGGCTGTGCTTTTTGCCCATCCAACAGCGTTAAAAGCTTATCGGTAAATGCAAAATCGTACGATGACGGGTCGTTTTCATCGGCTGAAAAATCGCGGAAAATGTTGGGAATATCGACAAATCTGCCGCCGCCAAGTGTGCCGCCTGTGTCGTGCAGGCGCGAAAAGGGAATACCTGCCTCGCCGACATAGTGGAACATCGAGTCGCCCATAGCACCCAATATGGGTGCGTTGTTTACGGCGTGCATAGGCTTGATATTACCGACGGTTTTTGAAAAATTGATATTCATAGCTGGTCTCCTTAAAACATTTTTATTATAATCAGTGCCGAAACACCGAGAAGTACACCTATCACTGTGCGCAGTGTAAGCTTTTCACGAAAAGCCAGCGCGGCAACCACGGCGCCTATAACAGTACTGCCGCCGTTTATAAATGTGAAAAGAATGACGGGCGAAACCAAGGCGGCGGCAAGTGTTGCAAGCTGATTTATTACAAAAACCGCGCCTGCTTGTGCCGCGCCCAATACCGACAGTTCGCGCGATATATGAAATGATTTACGGTCTTTTAAAAGCACATATGCCCCGATTATTACCGCAGGTATAGAGAATGAAAAAAACGAAAAAACCGCGACATCGCCGTCGGGTATGTAGTACGCAAACATTTGCTGTGCAAGCATTGTACAGCCCTCGGCAAGCAATATACCAAGCAGCATTAAAAGTGTTTTAACAGAAAAACCACTGTACATTTTTTTGGAGCTTGATATAAGCAGAAATGCCGCACAGAAAAACAACAGCATACCGATTACTTGACCCAAGCTTACAGGCTTGCCAAACAAAAAGACACCTGCCACAACGGGTATAATAAGCCCTGCCGTTGAAAACATAGAAGTCAGCGCAACCGTGCCGCTTTTCATAGCATAAATTGAAAAACCGGCAGAGGCTGTTAGGCATATGCCCGACATAAGCGAAATCAGAACGGTGGGTAAATTGCACTTAAACCCGTTTGCGGCAAACAGTATCAACAATAGTGCCAAAGCGCCGCTTATAAAGCTACGGTACGACACGAATTGCAAAAAGGTTTGAACATTGTTTATTTTATTACTGGTTGTTTTGCCGCAAAGGTGTTGAACAACGCGGCAGATTAAGATTACGGCAATATATATCGAGCCCATCAGTTTACTCCTTTACGGCGGGTGCGGTTGAATTTCTTACAATCAAGTCAAACTCAGCGGAGATATGCTGTACCTTATCGGTTTTGTCGAATATTCGGTCGTAAAGCAGTTTTACTGCTGTTTTTGCCTGTTTTTCGCGGTGTGTTCGCACAGTGGTAAGCGGTACCGAGGCATAGCTTGCCATAGGAATGTCATTTATGCCGACAACGCTTAACTGTTCGGGAACGGCAATGCCGCTTTTTGAAAAGTCGCGAATAAGCGCAAGTGCAATTTCGTCGTATGCACATATTACAGCGGTTGGAAGCTGATTTTTTTGCAGCATTTTTTCGCACGCCGTATAGCCGATATCCTCAAATCTTTCGTTTATTATGTATACATCATTTTCGTCGAACGGAATACCGTTTTCGGCAAGTGCATTTTTATATGCAGCAAATTTTACTGCGGTGTGTTTTTCACCCACAAACGCGATTTTGCGGTGTCCCAAGTCTTTTAAATGGCGAACGATTTTGCAGAAATAATCATTTTCATTAACAAAAACACTGTCGCAAATTCCGCTTTCTGCGCCGATTGCGACAATCGGTATACCGTTTGTTTTTTCAATGGGTGCAGAGTCGAAAAGTATTATTCCGTCAGCACGGTTACCAACCGTAACGGTTTTTATAATATGCTCTAACTTCTGTTCGTCAAAATCGTATACATACACTGCGGTTACCGCACCGCGCTGTTCAAGCTCGTTTTTAATAGCGGTAATTTCGCCTGCGTATGCGACACTTACAATTTCGGGACAAATTATTGCGACAATAATGCCGTTTTCCTTGGAATATTCTATTTTTCTTTTGCCTTTTTCTGCAAAATAGCCGCAATCTATTGCAATTTTGATTATTTTTGCCCTAAGCTCATCGCTTATTTCATCGCTTGAAGAAAGCGCCTTTGAAACGGTTGAAAGCGAAACATTTGCAAGATCTGCAATTTTTTTGTATGTCATAGCGTTATAACACAAGCCTTTCAAAGCTATGTTACCACATTAAATGCGCCATTTCAACGAAAAAGGCTACGAAAAAATTTCGAAAAAGCAACATTCAAAAAGCGACTGTAAAAACCATAAATTTTTACAGTCGCTCTTTAGTGTTTATATTTCGTAGCAGTTGCCATCTTCCGCGACAAAAATGTCAAAATCCACCGTTTCGTTTACCTTTTGTGCCTTTTCGGCGGCACCGCTTGGGTAAATATGTGTGAAGATTATTTTGTCGGTTTTTGTGGCTTTGATTTTATCGATACTGTCGTCAAAATTAAAGTGAGTAAGCTCGCAAAGGACGGCATCGAAATGCTCTTTTGAAAGAACAGCGGGGTAATCGGAAAAATCTGCTGAAAGGTCGCCTGTATAAAGCACCTTTTGGTCGGCGGTTTTTACTATATAGGCATAGCTGGGGTATTTGCCGCCCTCGATATGCCTTGTCGGCACGACGGTGACGGTTATATTTTCATCGGAATAAACAAAATCGGGCGTTACTTCGCCGAATTTAACAATATTTTCGGAAATGTTGAAATGCAAGGAATCAAGCCAAGCTTTAAGACCGTCAATACCTTTTTGCTCTGGCAGGAAAATTTGAACACAGCGACCCGACATATATACCGAAAACCTTTTTACAACAGAGGGAATGGAAACGGTATGGTCGGTATGCATATGCGAAATGAAAACTGCGCGGATTTTGTCCTGCGGAAGTCGCATATCCATCATTATTTTTTCAACATCTGCACCGCAATCAAACAAATAGTAGCTACCGTTTATTTCGAAAAGGTTTGCCGAGCAGGAGCGACCGATTTCGGTTGCGCCGTGACTTGTGCCGAGAGTATAAATTTTCATTGCAATTCCTCCAAAAAAGCTTTTATACCATAAATATACCACACCTTTTATTGTTTTTCAACAACAAAAAGCGCGGTATTGCTGAAAAATATGTTGATTACCTTATATCACTTTTAAATTTTGCGAAGACATAACAGGACATAAAAAAGCAATTTACGGTGGTGTATTGAAAAAGAGTACAAAAAGCGGCAACAGATTTTCCGTTGCCGCTTTTTATATTACTGCTGTTCGGGAGCGCCGAGCTTTTTATTGATTTTCTTTTGATTGGCATAGCCGATAAAACCGAGTATGAGCAGTGGTGCGCCGAACATTATGTAGGCGACGAAAAATAATGTGCCTACCGAATAGAGTATTGCCGCAACCAGTGCAGCCCAACTCTTTTTCAAAAAAACGCCAAGCCAGCCGAAAATTGCGCCGATTAAAAACATAAAGGCGTGTGGCGCAACAAGTGCCGAGGCAATTGTGCCTGCCACGGCATCAGTGCCGCTTGCACCCGCAACACCGCCGATGAAATATATAAACAGATAGACGGTGTAAATGGTGGAAAGTGCTGTCGCAACAATTAAAAATTTACTTCTTTGCCGCATAAAAATTCTCCTTATTTTGTAATTTTAAATATCGCCGCATTGTTAGATGTCCAGGTTTGGTTTACATCTATTTCAATGCATTTCCAATTCTTCGGGACTTCTAACGCGTACCAGCCAACAAGCTTTTTGCCCGAGCCGATTGTACCCGTAAGACTGCCGTCATCGAAAACACAGCTTGCGCTGATAGAGTAGCTTGCCTTAACATCGTCGACATACGCGTCAAAAAGCAACAGCGGTGAAACCGACTTTTCCTCGTCGGAAATATTTTCGATAGTGAATTTAACACCGACAAATACATTGCCGCTATCGGGTTCGAAAAAGTCGCTTCCGCTTGACTCTTTTAATTCGTTGGCGGTGAATTTCAGGTCGCTGAAAACCGCTGTTTCATTCAGTGCGAAAATTTCCTTTTGCGATTTTTTACTTTCGGTATCGGCGGTAGCAGTCGAAGTTGTCGACCCAGCCTTTTCCTTTGTAGGTGCATCGTCTGCACAGCCCGAAAAGCTGAAAACCAAAGCGAATGCCGCAAGCAATGACAATAATTTTTTCATAATTTCACCTCCTATACACATAATATACCAAATCGGGATATTTCTATTATACCAATTTGGTATATTTATGTCAAGAGGTGATATTGTGCGTTTAAAACAGATTAGAAAAGCAAAGGGTATTTCTCAGCTAAAGCTCGCGCTTGACCTTAATACAAGCCAAAACACAATAAGCCGTTATGAAACAGGCGAGCGTGAGCCAGGCATAAACG
>CAZIEH010000041.1:0-11628 GCA_964538695.1 uncultured Eubacterium sp.
AGCTACTTCCTCGGTATGGCGGCAATTATCGTTTCGGGTATTATGCTTAAAAAGACAAAGCCGTTCGAGGGCGAGGCGGCACCGTTTGTTATGGAGCTTCCTGCATATCATATGCCCACAGTTTCGAATGTTCTGCGCTCTATGTGGGAGCGTGGCTGGTCGTTCATTAAAAAGGCAGGCACAATAATCCTTCTTTCGACAATCGGTGTATGGTTTACTTCATATTTCGGTTTCACCGCCGACGGCTTTACAATGCTCGGCGAGGATCAGCTTGACCAATCCTTGCTTGCCGCAATCGGTAATGCATTTGCATGGCTGTTTGCACCTCTCGGCTTCGGTAACTGGCAGAGTGCCGTCGCCTCTATTACGGGTCTTGTTGCAAAAGAAAACATTGTCGGCACTATGGGTATTTTGTTCGGTGCCTCGGGCAATGCTTACGCCGCTATCGGCAATGCGTTTACAACCGCAAGTGGTCTTGCCTTCCTTATCTTCAACCTGCTCTGCGCACCCTGCTTTGCCGCTATGGGCGCAATCAAGCGCGAAATGAATAACGGCAAATGGACTGCATTCGCCATTACCTATCAGTGCGTATTTGCTTATGCTGTTGCGTTGGTTGTAAATCAGCTTGGCAACCTCTTTGTAGGCGAGGGTAATGTTATAGGTGTTATCGCCGCTGTCGCTGTTATTGCGGTTATGGTTTATATGCTTGCACGACCCTCTAAATCAAAAACTGCCAAGTAATAACAAAAAGAAAGGCGATTTTAAAAATGGTAAATTGGTTGGCAAACAATATATCCACTATCATTATTGTTTTGTTGCTCGCGGCGGCTGTTGCCGCAATCGTGGTAAAGCTTGTTCGCGACAAGAAAAAAGGCAAATCAAGCTGTGGCTGTGGTTGCTCTAACTGCGCGATGTCCGACAGCTGCCACAAAAAATAATCTCAAGTTCCTCATACAAATAGACGAAAAAATTATGCAAACAAGGCAGCAGTCCGTAATGGGCTGCTGCCTTGTTATGTGAATATGCAGGGGTTTAAAGCGGCATATACAGCCCGTCACCCGTAACGCGAATATTATCCTCGCCTATTTCTTTAAGTTGTTTTTTCACAGCTTTATCCGCAACGAAATTAAGCAGTATACACATAAGCGACGCCTCTGTTTCAAGCAAAGGGTCGGGCAAGGTAAGGTGCGGGTTGTCCGATGCCGCGTCCTCGTACCGTAAAATTCGTATTCTAAGTCCTTTTGGCGATTTTTCGACACATTCGTTAAAAAGCTCCTCGGGTGACAGCACTGTTTCAACCTTTACGCCGCCGCAATAGTAATTGTCGTCGTGGTCTTTTACACTGTAAATTCGCGAAACCCCCATTACATTTATACTGCGCTTTGCGTGTATTGCCCAAACCGCGCGGTTTATCTGCTCGGTTTTGTTTTCACCGTATGCACAAAAAGCAATGTATGCCTGTTTCATTTAAAACACCTCTTTTTATTATAATAACACAAATATTGCACCGCGTAAAGCTTGCATTTGCTGTGGTGTTGTGTTACAATGTCAACGGTTTAAAATATATGTATTAGGGGGATTTGCTTTGATTACACCCGAAAAAATCGCAAGGATTAACGAGCTTGCAAAAAAATCCCGTACCGAAACGGGACTGACAGATGCCGAAAAAGCGGAACAGCAACAGCTTCGCCGCGAATATATTGACGCATATAAGAAAAATCTTGAATCACAGCTTGAAAATATTGTTATTCAAGAACCCGACGGCACACGACACCACATAGGTAAAAAGAAATGAAAAATGCGGTAAAACGGTGCGTTTTTCTTGCTCTTTCTTTGGTGTGGATGGCGGTAATATTTTCTTTTTCCGCAAAAACCGCCGCGGTATCGTCAGAGGAAAGCGGCTTGGTTACGCAGGTTGTTGCCGCGATTATGCCGCAAAAGCTTGCAGAAAGCACGGCGAATATACTCGAAACCATAATACGAAAAGTAGCGCATTTTTCCGAATATACGGTTTTGGGTATTTTTGTGTATGGCTTTTTTCAGCAATGTGTTGTACAAAGACGGGCGGCTTTTTGCACCGCCGCGGTGTGCGCAGTTTACGCCGTATCTGACGAGGTGCATCAGCTTTTTGTCGACGGGCGCGCTTGCCGCGTTGCAGATATGCTTATAGATTCGGCAGGCGCAATTTGCGGAATTTTCATTTATATTGCCGCAGTGCATATACTGCGAAAAGTGCAGAAAAATAAATGCATAGTAAGTAAACTTTTTCGAAACAAGTCACGCAAAGCGTAACTGAATTTTATTGTGGGTGAACAATTTGAAATATGTACTTAGATATATGAAAAAGCACGCGGTTGGCAGTATTATCGCGCCGCTTTTCAAAATGCTTGAGGCGGCTTTCGACCTTATTGTTCCGCTAATCGTGGCAAAAATAATCGATGTCGGCATAGCGAACGGCGACCGCGGCTACATTATGTCGCAATTTGCATTGCTTGCGGTTATGGCGGTTCTGGGGCTTGCGTGCAGTGTTGTGGCACAGTATTTTGCCGCAAAGGTTGCAATATCGTCCGCTACCGGCTTGCGCCGCGATGTACTGCTGAAAATTCAGTCACTTTCGGTAAAGGATACCGAGGCTGTCGGCAGTGCCACGCTTATAACGCGTATGACAAACGATATTAACCAAATTCAAAACGGTCTTAATATGTTTTTGCGCCTGTTTATGCGCAGTCCGTTTATAGTTTTCGGTGCGGTAATTGCCGCGTTTTTTATAAATAAAACTGCCGCGCTTATTTTCACCGTCGCAATTATTGTATTGTTTATAATCGTTTTCGGCGTAATGCGTATCAGCAACAAAAAATACAAAACGGTGCAGAAAGACCTTGACACGGTAACGGCGGTGACAGGTGAAACCTTGCGCGGTGTTCGCGTTATACGCGCTTTCTCGCGCGAGGACGAACAGCACTCTAAAACCGTCGGTGCTGTTGAAAAGCTTAAATCGGCACAAATCGCCGCAGGTAAAATTTCGTCACTGCTTAACCCTATGACATATGTAATTGTAAACACGGTAATTGTGCTTGTGCTGTGGTACGGCGCAAACGGTGTTGACGGCGGCGTAATGCTTTCGGGCAATATAATCGCGCTTATAAACTATATTTCGCAAATTTTGGTTGAGCTTGTAAAGCTTGCAAACCTTGTAACCTTGCTTTCGCGTTCTGTCGTATGCGCAGGGCGTGTGGGTCAGCTGCTTGATACACCTTGTTCTATGGTTTACGGTGAGCAGTCGAAGCCTTGCGGAGAAACCGCGGTAGAGTTCAAAAATGTCGACTTCGGCTATAACGACGGCAAGACCGTGCTGTCGGGGGTCGATTTTTCCGTTCGTCGCGGCAGTACCGTCGGCGTGATAGGCGGTACGGGCAGTGGCAAAACGA
This sequence comes from uncultured Eubacterium sp., assembly GCA_964538695.1. Classification (GTDB taxonomy): domain Bacteria; phylum Bacillota; class Clostridia; order Oscillospirales; family Acutalibacteraceae; genus UMGS1532. The sequence continues at coordinate 3,429 of CAZIEH010000041.1, forward strand.
CGCTTGTAAATCTTATTATGCGTTTTTATGATGCTACACACGGTTCGGTTTACCTGTTCGGCAGACCTATTGAGGAGTATAGCGAGGAATTTGTCAAAAAAACCGTCACTGTGGTCGGTCAGAAAAACTTTTTATTTGCGGGCACGGTAAAAAGCAATCTTTTGCTTGCAAACCCAAATGCAGATGATGCCGAGCTTTGGCAAGCCCTTGAAACCGCACAGGCGGCGGAGTTTGTTCGCGAAAAATCAGGCGGACTTGACGCCGTGGTAGAGCAGGGCGGCGCAAACCTTTCAGGCGGTCAGCGTCAAAGACTTTGTATTGCAAGGGCGTTGCTTTCGGGGTCTGAAATTTTAATTTTGGACGACAGCTTTTCGGCACTTGACTTTGCGACAGATGCCGCACTTAGAAAGGCGCTGAAAGCGTTGCCTGAAAGTATAACGGTGTTTATTGTCAGTCAGCGTGTCGGCTCTATTGCCGATGCCGACAGCATAATAGTTCTAGACGACGGCAAGCTTGCCGCGAACGGTACACACGGCGAGTTGCTTTCTTGTTGCGAGGTATACCGCGAAATTTACGAAAGTCAAACTGCCGCAGACGATATTGCAAAGGGGGCGACAGTGTGAAAAACAACACCTTAAAACAGCTTTTTTCGTTTATAAAGCCTTACAAGCTGTATTTGTTTTTTGACCTTTTTTGCTCGGTCGTGATAGTTGCGGCGGCACTTATGATACCAATATTTTCCGGCAACGCGATAGATGCCTGCGTAAAGGCGGGCTCGGTTCGGTTTGATGCGGTGCTTTTAAATATTTTTTACATTGCCGTTTCGGCACTGCTTGCGGCTTTGGCACAATATGCCGCCGCGCTGTGCAATAACAAGCTTACCTATGGCTTTTGTACCGATTTACGAAAGGATTTGTCGAAAAAACTGCATACCTTGCCTGTTTCGTATCTTGACTCTCATTCCTCGGGCGATATGCTTAGTCGTATGATAACAGATGTCGACACAATTGCCGACGGTCTTTTAATGGGCTTTACACAGCTTTTTACAGGCGTTATTACCATTGCGGCGATTTTGGTTGTTATGTTTTTTCTTAACCCTGTTATCGCGCTTGCGGTGGTGGTGCTTACACCTGCATCTATTCTTGCGGCAAGATTTATTGCAAAGAGAATACACAGCTATTTCGGCTTGCAGGCACAGCTTAGGGGCAAGCAAACCGCACTTATTAACGAGCTTGTCGAGGGTAGCAGTGTGGTAAAAACCTTCGGTGCTGAGCAAACCGTGCTACGCGATTTCGACACACTTAACGAAAGCCTTGAAAAAGCGGCGCTTAAAGCAACATTTTTTTCAAGCCTTGTCAACCCAAGCACGCGTATGATAAACAATGTTGTGTATGCGGTAATTGCGCTTATCGGTGCTATGTTTGCGGTCGGCGGCAGTATTACCGTCGGCGGACTTAGCATATTTTTAAGCTATGCCGGTCAGTATGCCAAGCCGTTTAACGAAATAAGCGGCGTTGTGGCAGAGCTGCAAAATGCGCTTGCGTGTGCCGCAAGAATTTTCGAGGTTTTGCGTGAAGATGACCAACCAAAGGAAAGCGAAAATCCCGAAAATCCACCGATTAACGGCAGGGTGCAACTGCAAAATGTCGGCTTTGGTTACACACCTGAAAAGCGGCTTATAAACAATCTTTCTCTTGACATAAAAAGCGGTATGCGTGTTGCGGTTGTTGGTCCCACGGGTTGCGGCAAAACCACGCTTATAAATCTGCTTATGCGGTTTTATGATATAGACAGCGGCAGTATATCCGTCGACGGTGCCGATATTCGCGAAATGCGCCGCCGAGACCTGCGCTCGCGCTACGGTATGGTTTTGCAAGATACTTGGCTTTGTGACGGTACCGTTCGCGAAAATATTGCATACGGCAATCCTGATGCAGATGATGAGCAGGTCATTGCCGCCGCAAAATCCGCTTTCGCACATTCGTTTATCGAAAAGCTGCCGAACGGTTACAACACTCGCATAACGGGCGGCGGCGAAAATCTTTCGGCAGGACAGCGACAACTGCTTTGCATAGCGCGCGCAATGCTTACCCTGCCGCCTATGCTTATTCTTGACGAGGCAACCTCGTCAATCGACACCCGTACCGAGCAAAAGGTGCAGGCGGCGTTTAACACTATGATGAAAGGCAGAACCTCGTTTGTTGTTGCACACCGCTTGTCTACCATTGTCAATGCCGATTTAATTTTGGTTATGCGTGACGGCAGTGTTGTAGAAATGGGCAAGCATAGCGAGCTTATCGAAAAAGGCGGTTTTTACGCAAAGCTTTATAACAGTCAATTTCAAAAATCATAAAATACAAAAAATCAAGGCGACGGTAGAAAAAACTATCGTCGCCTTTTGTTATAGCAAGCGTATGTGTATTTGACCGTAATCTATGGTGCGCACACCGTCGGCTGTTTGCACCGAAAGTCTGCCGTCGTCATCAATTTCAAGTGCAATAGCAGTAAATTTTTCTGTCGGTAGCTCTACCGCGACCTCTTTGCCGAGTATTACCGAGCGCCGTCTGCTCTCTTCCAAAAAGCGGCGGTCATTGCGGCTTTCAAGTAAAGCATCAAGCCGCGTTAAAACCTCGGCAACAAGTGCGTTACAGTCAATGACATTGCCCGTTTCGTTTTCAAGCGAGGTTGCGATATTTTCAAGCTCACCGCAAAATTTGCGCTTTTTCGCGTTTATGCCAATACCTATTATACAGCCCGTTTCGTCGCCGAAGGTCACAAGCTCGCACAAAATTCCGCAAACTTTTTTGCCGTTTAAAAATATGTCGTTGACCCATTTTATACCACAATTCGTGACGCATATTTGGTCAATTGCCTGTGCCGTTGCAACGGCGGTGCAAGAGGTTATAAGCGCGGCGGCATCGGCACCGCCCGAAAGCCTTTTATAAACCGACAGATAAATACCGCCCTGCGGTGAAAAAAAGCTGTTGCCGTTTCTGCCGCGACCGTTTGTTTGTGACAGCGCTATTACGACCGTGTTGTCTTTGGGCTTTTTAAGCCGCTTTATATAATTGTTTGTCGAGTCCGTTTTCTCTGCGACGGTTACGGTGTATTTCCCACCTGTCGCTTTTTTGATTGCTTTTGCCGATATTTCGCACATTTTATTCACCACCTACGCTTTTTACAGTGCTATGGTACAACAAAAATGCGCCGCTTGTCAAGCTTCGGCTTAAAAATGCTTGTATTTTGTCTTTTTTTAAAGTATAATGATATTGTATATAATTTGAAAGGATGTTCCGAATGTTACTTTCGCTTATCTTCGGCTCGGAAACAAGCTGGATTGAGGTCATAGCTTACATAATAGCCGAGTTGATAGTTATTTTTCTGTTTCTGCCCTTGCACGAGTGCGCCCACGCATTTACGGCGTATAAGCTCGGCGATAAAACGGCAAAATATCAAGGCAGGCTTACGCTTAACCCGTTTGCACATATCGACTATGTGGGTGCGTTTTTAATGCTTGTTATCGGCTTCGGTTGGGCAAAGCCCGTACCTGTTGATATGCGTAGCTTTAAAAACCCCAAGCGCGATATGGCGATAACCGCCTTGGCAGGGCCCGTATCAAATATTTTGATTGCGTTTATATGTCTTATTCTATCGCACCTGTTGCTTATTGCAACAAATCTTGTCAGCGGCTCTGCCGCCGTTGTGTCGGTGATAACCGCCTTTTCGGCAAGCACTTTTTATTGGGCGGCATATGTAAATATCGGTCTTGCCATATTCAACCTTGTGCCCATTCCGCCGCTTGACGGCTCGCGTATACTGAATTTGTTTTTGTCCGACCGCGCTTATTACAAGCTTATGTCGCTTGAACGGTACAGCTTTGTTTTGGTAATAGCACTGTCATATATTTTCGGTGACGCGCTCGACACGGTTATAAATTACGCATTTTACGGTATTTCCACACTTGCGTACTTGCCGTTCAGCCTGTTTTTGAGGTAGTGTATGGAGGCAATAACATATAAGCTTGATGTTTTTGAAGGCCCGCTTGACCTACTGTTGTTTTTAATAACTAAAAATAAGCTGAACATAGATGATGTTTCTATTTATGAGGTTATAGAGCAATATCTTGCGTATATCGATGCCGCAAAGCAAGAGGATGCGGATATCGAAAGCGAATTTTTGGAGATGGCGGCAAGGCTGGTTTATTTAAAAACCGTTTCGCTTTTGCCCAAGCATGAGGAAGCCGAGCGCTTGACAGAAGAGCTTACGGGTGAGCTTCTTGAATACCGTCTTTGTCGCGAAATGGCGCAAAAGCTGTCGCAAATGACGGTGGGCTTTGACCGATTTGTCAGAACACCGCTTGAAATAGACCCCGATAAGCGTTACCGTCTTTCACATCAGGTTTCAAAGCTTTACGACGCATATTTTGCCGCTGTCGGCAGGGGCAGGCGAAAGCTACCGCCCTCAGATACGCCGTTTCAAAAAATCGTTGCAAAAAAAATCGTTTCCGTTCCGTCGAAAATCGTGCATATATTGCGCACCCTGCGTGTGCGCGGAACGGTCGCGTTTAAACGGCTTTTCGAAAAAAGCGAAAGCCGTTCTGAAATTGTTGCGACATTCCTCGCCGTGCTTGAATTGGTTAAAGCCAACCGCCTGCAAATAGACGGGCAAGGCTCCGACTCAAAAGTAACGGTGATAGATAAAAGGAGTAAGAAGTGAATACAAACGAACTTACATCGGCGATAGAGGCAATTTTATTTGCCTACGGCGAGCCGTTGAGTATTGAAAAATTAAGCGGTATTTTGGTTTTGGATGCCGACACAGTAGAGGCGTTGCTTAACGGGCTTTCGGACAAGCTTGCGGCACGCAAAAGCGGCTTAAAGCTTGTGCGCCTTAACAACAGCTATCAGCTTTGCTCTGACGAGAAATATGCCGAATATGTAAAAGCCGCGCTTGATATACGCCGCAAAACACCCCTTTCGCCTGCCGCGTTCGAGGTGCTGTCGGTCATTGCGTATAACCAGCCTGTTACAAAAGCTTTTGTAGAGCAGGTCAGGGGCGTTGATTGCTCGGGCGTTGTTACCACCCTTTGCGAAAAACAGCTTATCGAGGAAAAGGGCAGGCTTGAGCTGCCTGGCAGACCACTGCTTTACGGTACTACCGATAACTTTTTGCGTTGCTTCGGTATATCCTCGTTATCCGAGCTGCCGCCCTTGCCGAAAGAACAACAGCAAGAGGACTCGGCAGAGCAAATAAGCCTTAATGACCTTGATATAAAGCAACAGGCAAGCGACGGACTTAATATATAAAAAGGGGGAACTGCCGTGACGGTGCTTTATGTGCTTTTCGGTGTTCTTGTCGCTGTTATTTTGCTGTTGCTGTTTCCCGTAACACTTAATTTGCGGTACGACGGTGTTTTAAATGCCACGGTAAGCTATCTGTTTTTTACCTTTAAAATAAAAAAAGGCGAAAAGAATACAAAACAACCGAAAAAAGCAACCGAAAAAAATAGCAGTGCCGAAAAAAACGCCGAAAAAAAGAAAAAGAAAAAAACACATATAACTTCCGAAATGCTTTCGGAATATATTAACGCGGTTTCGGCGATAATTAAAGCAACGGGCAAGCTTATGCGGCTTGTTAAAATTAAACGTTTGGGACTTTTTATCACCGTCGGCGGTGATGATGCGGCAAGCTGTGCCGTGAAATACGGTGCGGTGTGTGCGGCGGTGTATCCGTTTCTCGGTATACTTGACAGCTATGCCGATGTTAAGGGCAAGCGGGTCGAAATTACCGCAGATTACGACAGCAATACTGTGCGGTGCGATGCCGCAACGCAAATTTCGGTAATCCCCGTTTTGGGTATTGCCGCAGTTTTGGGACTTGTGATAAATGCAATGAAAATACATCTTAAAACCACAGCTGTAAAGGAGAAAAGTAAAAATGGGTGAAAGCAGTATTAAAAGCATTATGGACACCACAATGGAAAAAATACGCGGTATGGTAGACGCCGACACCATTATCGGCGACCCTATTTCGGTTGACGGTGCTACACTGATACCCGTGTCAAAGGTTGCATTCGGACTTGCCACGGGCGGCTCTGATTTTGCAGGCAAGGGCAATTCGCCTATGTTCGGCGGCGGTGGCGGCGCAGGCGTTTCAATAACACCCGTCGCTTTTATCGTGGTGAAAAATTCCGAGGTTAAAATGCTGCAAATTTATAAGGACGAGTCGTCGGCAAATAAAGCTATCGGCATTTTACCCGATTTGTTCGAAAAAATATCTCAGCTTTTCCACAAAAAAGAAGAAATAGATATTGACATAAAATAAGAATTTTACCGTATTATACCGCACTGCCGTTGCATACATTTGAAAACGGGGGCGGTATAATGAAAAGGCTGGTTTCGATTGCTTGCGTTTTATGCATAATTTTGTCATGCGGCAGGTCTTTTAAGGCTTCTGCCGTAAATGCCGCGGCGGCAATTGTTATAAATCCCGATACGGGCACAGTGCTTTTCGAAAGCAACGCTGACAGGCGACTGCCTATGGCAAGCACCACAAAGATTATGACAGCCTTGCTGTTATGTGAAACGGCAAATCTTGACGAAACCGTAACCGTTACCGATGAAATGGTTAGGGTAGAGGGCTCGTCTATGGGGCTTTTGGCAGGCGACACGGTTTCTTACCGCGCACTGCTTTACGGTATGCTGTTGCCGTCGGGTAACGATGCCGCAAACACGACGGCAATTGCCCTTGGGGGCAGTATTCGCGATTTTGTGGTTATTATGAACCGCCGTGCCGCGGAAATAGGTATGGATAATACAAATTTCGTAACACCGTCGGGGCTTGATGCCGAAAACCACTATACCACGGCGGCTGATATGGCACGGCTTGCCGCCTGTGCTATGAAAAACGAAATTTTCGCAAAAGCGGCTTGCACAGAAAGCGCGGTTGTTCAATTCGGAAATCCGCCCTACCGCCGCAGGCTTTACGGTCACAACAAATTGCTGAAAAATTACAGCGGTGCAAACGGCATAAAAACGGGATATACCAAAAAGTCGGGCAGATGTCTTGTATCATCGGCGTGCCGCGGTAACAAAAGGCTTATAGCTGTCACTTTAAACGACAGTGATACGCTTGCCACACATACAGCACTGCTTAACAACGGTTTTGCACAGCTTGACGAGGTTACGCTTGCTTTACCCGACATTAGGCTTTCTCTACCTATTGTTTCGGGCGAATGTTCCGAGGTTTCACTTTCTTCGGAAGAAATTACCCTTGGGCTTACCGCCGCAGAGCGCGAACGGCTTGAATATAAAATATCATTGCCGCGCTTTATTTATGCGCCTGTTGCGGTCGGCACTACTGTGGGACATATAGAGTACAGCATCGGCGATACCGTAATCGCCGAGCTTGCAATAAAAACCGCCACGGCGGTAAAGCTTAAACAGTATGATATTGGCTTTTTCGAAAGTCTTTTAAATAATTTAAAAATGCTGATTTCGGCAAAAACACATTTTTTATAACAGTAAAGGAAAGTTCAAATGAAGGAAAACAAGGTTAGGTTACAAAAATTTCTTTCGCAGGCGGGCTTTGCATCCCGTCGCGCCGCAGAGGAGCTTATAAAAAACGGCAAGGTGCGTGTGAACGGTCATCCCGCGACACTCGGTGATAAGGTTGACCCTGTGCGCGACAAGGTTGTTATATCGGGTAAAAGGGTTATAAATACCTCTAAAAAAATGTACATTATGTTGCACAAGCCGCGCGGCTATGTAACCACACTTAAAGACGAGCAGGGCAGAAGATGCGTTGCAGAATTGGTAGAGGATGCAAACGAAAGACTGTTCCCCGTCGGCAGACTTGACAGAGATTCAGAGGGACTTTTGCTTATGACAAACGACGGCGAGTTTGCAAATATGCTTACGCACCCGTCGCGTCATGTTACAAAGAGCTATCGCGTTACAGTTCGCGAAAAGGTCGCCGACGAGGCGTTGGACAAGCTGTGTACGGGCATAGTGCTTGACGGCAAAAAGACACTGCCTGCCGATGTGCATATTATAGAGCGCGGCGAAAACAGAACGGTACTGCATTTCGGTATTACAGAGGGCAGAAACCGTCAAATACGCCGTATGTGCGAGGCGGTCGGACTTACCGTAATACGCCTTAAACGCACCGAAATTGCAGGTGTGCGCCTTGGTATGCTGCC
>CAZIEH010000042.1:0-11572 GCA_964538695.1 uncultured Eubacterium sp.
CGAGCTTGAAAATCTGCAAAAAGAGCTTGACAAGCAAAAAGAGCTTGCACTTAGAACCGCGGCGGAGTTTGACAACTTTAAAAAACGCACCGAGCGCGACCGTGCGGCATCGTTTGAATTTATGAAATCCGATATTTTGAAAACTTTTTTGCCCGTGCTTGACAATTTCGGCAGGGCGCTTGAAGCCGATCCGAACGGTGAGGATTTCAAAAAAGGTATTGAAATGATTTCAAAACAGCTTACTGATGTTATGGTAAAGCTTGGACTTACCGAAATAGGCAAAGAGGGTGACGAGTTCGACCCGTTACTGCATCAGGCAGTTTTGCATATAGACGATGAAAATTACGGTGAAAATGTTATTGTTGCCGTGCTGCAAAAAGGCTATAAAATAGGCGACACCGTTGTGAGACCTGCGATGGTACAGGTTGCAAATTAACGCGTTACCCCCCCTAAAGGGTTTAACACATAAACAATAAAAATGATATAAATGACTTGGAGGAAATTATTATGGGAAAAATTATAGGAATTGACCTTGGTACAACAAACTCTTGCGTTGCCGTTATCGAAGGCGGCGAGCCTGTGGTTATCGCCAACGCCGAGGGCGCACGCACAACACCGTCTGTCGTTGCTTTTTCAAAAACAGGCGAGCGTATGGTAGGTCAGGTTGCAAAGCGACAGGCTATCACCAACCCCGACCGCACCATCAGCTCTATAAAGCGTGAAATGGGTACAAACCACACCGAGGAAATAGACGGTAAAAAATACACACCGCAGGAAATTTCGGCAATCATTTTGCAAAAACTGAAAGCCGATGCAGAGGCATATATCGGCTCTGCCGTAACCGAGGCTGTTATCACCGTCCCCGCATACTTTACCGATGCACAGCGTCAGGCAACCAAGGATGCAGGTAAAATTGCAGGTCTTGAGGTTAAGCGTATTATAAACGAGCCTACTGCGGCGGCACTTGCATACAGTGTTGACAAGGAAGATGACCAAAAGGTTATGGTTTACGACCTCGGCGGCGGTACATTCGATGTTTCGATTATCGAAATGGGCGACGGCGTTCAGGAGGTTTTGGCAACAGCAGGTAACAACCGTTTGGGCGGCGACGATTTTGATAAACGCGTTATGGATTGGATTGTAGCCGGCTTTAAAGCCGAAAGCGGTATTGACCTTTCGGGCGACAAGATGGCTATGCAGAGAATTAAAGAGGCGGCTGAAAAGGCTAAAATCGACCTTAGCGGTATGACCACAACAAGCATCAACCTGCCCTTTATTACTGCCGATGCAAATGGTCCCAAGCATTTTGAAACCACACTTACAAGAGCAAAATTCAACGAGCTTACCGCTGACCTTGTTGAGGCAACTATGGCACCTGTAAGACAGGCACTTTCCGACTCAGGTCTTTCAAAAGACGATATTAACAAGGTTCTTATGGTTGGTGGTTCTTCAAGAATACCCGCTGTTCAAGAAGCTGTTAAAGACTTTATCGGTCGCGAGCCGTTCAAGGGCATCAACCCCGACGAATGTGTTGCAATCGGTGCGGCTATTCAAGGCGGCGTTCTCGGCGGCGATGTTAAAGGTCTTCTGCTACTTGATGTTACACCCCTTTCACTCGGTATTGAAACAATGGGTGGCGTAAGCACAAAGGTTATAGACCGCAACACCACCATTCCCACCAAAAAGAGTCAGGTATTCTCGACCGCCGCTGACGGTCAGACCTCGGTTGAGGTTCATGTTTTGCAGGGCGAGCGCGAATTTGCACGCGATAACAAAACTCTCGGCGTATTTCATCTTGACGGAATTGCACCCGCACCGCGTGGTATTCCGCAGATTGAGGTTACCTTTGACATTGATGCAAACGGCATTGTTCATGTTTCCGCAAAAGACCTTGGCACAGGTAAAGAGCAGTCGATAACAATCACCTCTAACACCAATATGTCGAAAGACGATATTGACAAGGCTGTTAAAGAGGCAGAGCAGTACGCGGCAGAGGACAAAAAGCGCCGCGAGGATATTGATATGCGCAACGCCGCTGACCAGCTTATCTACACCACCGAAAAGACCGTTGCTGATTTCGGCGACAAGCTTTCGGAAGAAGAAAAGGGTAATATCAACACAGCCGTTGATGCCTTGAAAGAAGCTTTAAAGGGCGAGGACACCGAGGCTATCAAGCAGAAACAGGAAGAACTGCAGAAGGCTGTTTATGCCGTAAGTGAAAAGATTTACAAGGCGGCAGGCGATACACAACAGGCAGCAGGTGCAGACGGCGCACAACAGGGCGCACCAAATGCTGACCCCAATGTTTACGAGGCTGATTTCAAAGATGCCGACGACAACAAATAATATTTTACTATAAAGCTACACCGACAGGCGAAACGCCTGTCGGTAAGCTGTGCAAGGAGAAACCGTTTTGGCTGACAAAAAAGATTATTACGAGGTGCTGGGTGTAGACCGCAGCGCAAGCGATGACGAAATAAAAAAAGCATACAGAAAAGCGGCGAAAAAGTTTCACCCCGATTTGCACCCCGGCGATAAAGAGGCCGAGGCAAGCTTTAAAGAGGCAGGCGAAGCATACGAGGTTTTGTCGGACAAAGAAAAGCGTGCAAGGTACGACCAGTTCGGTCACGCCGGTGTTGACCCAAATTTCGGCGCAGGCGGCAGCTACGGTGGTGGCTCTTACGGCGGTGGTTTCGGAGATTTCGGCGACATAGGTGATATTTTCAGCTCGTTTTTCGGCGGCGGTTTCGGTGGCGGAAGTCGCCAAAACCCGAATGCACCGCGGCGCGGTAACGACACCTCTGCCACGGTAAACCTTTCGTTCGAAGAAGCGGCAAAGGGCTGTACCAAAAAAATAAATGTAACAAAAATAGACACCTGTGACGAATGTGGCGGCAGTGGCGCACAAAAGGGTACATCACCCACAACCTGTCCTGCCTGTCACGGCTCGGGTCAGGTGCGCGTTACACAAAATACACCTTTCGGAACAATGCAGACGGCACGCGTTTGCGACAAGTGCCGCGGTACGGGTAAAATTATCGATAACCCCTGTCGTGCCTGTGCTGGCAAGGGTCGCGTTCGCCGCACAACACAGCGCGAAATAGAAATACCCGCAGGCATCGACGACGGTCAGATTATAAATGTACGCGGCGGCGGTGATGCAGGTGCAAACGGCGGCCCGTCGGGTGATTTGCGCATAAATGTCAGCGTTCGTCCCCACCCGCTATTCGAAAGAAACGGTTTTGATGTATTTTGCGAGGTGCCCGTTACCTTTACACAGGCGGCACTTGGGGCGGAAGTTACCGTACCCACACTTGACGGCAAGGTTAAATTCACCATTCACGAGGGGACACAGCCGGGTGATGAATTTAAGCTTAAAGGCAAGGGTATAAAGCGCCTTAACTATTCGGGCTACGGCGACGAATATGTTAAAATTGTTTTGGAGGTTCCGCGCAACCTTTCGAAAGAGCAACAGGAATTGCTTAAAAAATTCGATGAAAGCTCTTCGGAAAAGAATTATAAGACCCGAAAAACATTTTTCGACAAGCTTAAAGATTTATTTTAATTACATCGCTTCTCGGTTTATACCGAGAGGCGATTTCTTTTTTGCCGCTTGATTTGAAAATATTAACTGTTGAAAAGCGTCGGCCGGTATGTTAAAATTATAATGCAGAAAAATACTTTGGGGTGTAAAATATGTTTTTTAAAAGGGTTGTTTCTTCTTTTCTTGCAGTTGCCGCCGTGTTTTCGCTTTTTGCGTGCTTGGGCACTACCGCATCTGCCGCATCGGTCAAAATCGCCGACGGCAACTACTACATAACGAATGTTAAAACAGGTAACCGCCTTGCTTTGCAAAGTAACAGCGACAAAGACGGCGCATCTCTCATCACCGACGAAGCCGACAGCCTTGCCGTTGCGCAGGTTATGCGTGTTAAAAACAGCGGTAACAATATTTACATATATCCTGCCGAAAGCACCACCCGTAATTTCGCGGCGACAGATACCAAAAGCGGTGCAAAAATATCGCTTTCTGCGGCTGACGGCTCTACTGCCGAAAAGTTTGTTTTGTCAAAAAACAGCGACGGCACATACACAATACAAAGTGCGGCAAATACCAAGCTTTTGCTAACCGAAGCAAACAAAGCCGTTACTCTTAACACCCAAAATACAAAGGATCCCAACACACAGCGTTGGACAATAGAAAAGTTTATTTTAAAAGGTGCAGGCACCGACCCCGACGGCAAGCTACCGTACGGCATTGATGTTTCAGAACACCAAAGCTGGCAAAAGCCTATAAATTGGGAGGCTGTTAAGGCATACGGCGTTGAATTTGCCATTATCCGTCTCGGCTACGGTGACGATATGAAAAGTCAGGACGATGCGGCATTTGCCTACAATGTTGCCGAATGTAAGCGCCTTGGAATACCTTTCGGCGTGTACATATATTCATATGCCGAAACTACCCGTCAGGCAAGGTCAGAGGCGGCTCATTGCATACGCCTTTTAAAAGGCATAAATCTTTCCTACCCCGTTTATTACGATTTGGAAGACCCAGATACCACCGCAAAATGCACAAATGCCGAAATTTTGGCAATAGCAAAAGCCTTTGAAAAGGATGTTACCGCCGCAGGATATCAGGTAGGCTTTTACGCCAATACCTATTGGTGGACAACCAAGCTTACCGACAACTACTATAACGGCTTTTCGCGCTGGGTTGCACAGTATAACGACGAATGTACCTACGAGGGCGCAAAGGATATGTGGCAATATTCATCGGAGGGTAAAATAGCAGGCATTTACGGCGATGTGGATATGAATGTGCTGTACGGTCTTATGCCGAAGTATACTTACAACGGCAAGGCAATTACCCCAAAGCTTGCGGTTGAATGTGACGGCAAAACGCTTAAAGAGGGTGTAGACTACAAAATCTCTTACCAAAACAATACCAATGCAGGTATTGCGACCTTTACCGCAACTGGCATTGGCGATTATTCGGGCAAGACCTTTAAAAAAAGCTTTATAATTTTGCCGCGCGATATTGAAAAAGCCTCAACCTCCGCCTCGGTACGGGTAAGCGGCAAAAAATTAACCACGACCGTAAAATCTACCTACGGCGGTAAAACGCTTAAAAACGGTACAGACTATACATACAGCGTAAAAGCGGGCAAAAACAACGAATATGCCACAGTAACTGTAAGCGGCAAGGGGAACTTCTGCGGCTCGGAGCAGTTTCTTGTTATGCCCAAAAAGCTTTCTGGTGTTAAAATTTCGGATATCACAACCAAAAAGCTTACAATTTCGTGGAGCAAGATTTCAACCGCCTCAAAGTACCGCATATACCGCGCAACCGAGAATGACGGCGATTACAAATACCTTGCATCTACCAAAAGCTGTACTTATACCGATACAACGGTAAAATCAGGTACACATTACTCGTACAGGGTTCGTGCGTTTAAGAGTGTCGACGGCAAGCTGTATTTCAGTGACTATTCCTCTGTCGCGAAAACAAATACCAAAATCGGCAACACCTCTTTCACGCTTAAAAGAAATGCTGCAAATGACACCGTAACGGTTAATATCAAAAAGATTTCTGGCGTTACGGGCTATGATGTATTTCAAAAGAACGAAAGCGGAAAATATAAAAGAATAGGAAGTACAAAAGGCACAAGCTATGTCGTTAAAAACTGTTTGCCGTCGAAAACCTATTCATTTAAAATTCGCACCTATAAATCCACCGCAAGCGGAACAATATACGGCACAACAACCGCAGCAAAAGCCGTTACAATGGCGGCTATGCCTAACACCGATTTTAAACTGAAACGCAGTGCAAAAAACGACAACGTTACCGTAAATATAACACCCGTTAAAAATGTCACGGGCTATGTTATATATCAAATGAATGAAAGCGGCAAGTACAAAAAAATAGGCAGTACAACGGGTGCAAGCTATGTCGTTAAAAACTGTCTGCCGTCGAAAACCTACTCATTTAAAATACGCACCTATAAAAAAACAGGTGCAGGCACGGTTTACGGTATAAAGTCCGCGGCAAAAAGCACCACTATGGCGGCTATGCCTAACACCGACTTTAAACTGAAACGCAGTGCAAAAAACGACACCGTTACCGTAAATATAACACCCGTTAAAAATGTTACGGGCTATGTTATATACCAAATGAATGAAAGTGGCAAGTACAAAAAAATAGGCAGTACAACGGGTGCAAGCTATGTCGTTAAAAACTGTCTGCCGTCGAAAACCTACTCATTTAAAATACGCACCTATAAAAAAACAGGTGCAGGCACGGTTTACGGTATAAAGTCCGCGGCAAAAAGCACCACTATGGCGGCACTCGCCGTACCCGATTTCACGGCAAAATACAGTGCAAAAGCCGCAACCGTTACCGTGACGATTACACCCGAAAAAAACATCACGGGATATATGGTTTACCAAAAGAAAAGCGGCAAATACAAGAAGGTATACAAGGGTACACAACCTCAATTTATACTTAAAAACGCCCAAAAGGGTAAAAGCTACAGCTTTCTTGTAAGAACCTATAAAACAGGCGAATACGGCACTGTATACGGCAAAAAGAGCGAGGCAAAATCCGTAAAATCGTAACGCCGCCGCACCAACGCAAAAACAATTATTGCATTTTGTAACCTTTTGCATTATAATGGAAGTACGCGACGACAGTCGCCCAAAAAAGTAAAAAGGAACAGTTTTACTATGAATGATATAATTGAAGGCGCAAAGCAGGGCAATGCCGAGTGCTTTGAAAAAATTTATGATATGTACAAAAATTGCATCTACTATTTTTGTACAAAGCTTATTGAAAGCGATAGCGAGCGCGCGGCAGAGCTGTGTTGTGAAAGCTTTGCCTGTGCTTTTGAAAGAATGGACACACTACCCTCTGCCGACAGGTTCGAGCTGTGGATTAAAAACATTGCGGCAATTAAATGCTACAACTATGTTCACAAAATGAAGCCAATGCTGTTTTTGCAGGAGGTCGGTGATACATCTGAGCCGCTTTTCACCACTGCCGAAATTGCGGAAATGGAAAAAGGTAACTACGACAAAACCGCCGCGGCAAGTGTTATGGACAAAATGCTTAACAAGCTTAACGATGCACAGCGTATGACCATAATGTTGCACTACTACAACGGTCTTTCTATGCCGCAAATAGCAAAGATTATGAGCTGTGATGAGGATATCGTGCGTCAGCGTATGACAAAAGCCGCCGAGCATATGAAAACCACCGTTTCGGTTTTAAGTGAAAACGAAATTGTGCTTGAATCGGTTGATTTTCGCAGTGTTTTACAGCTTATGGCGGCGTGCATTACCGTACCGCAACGCGTTACCGACCGTGTCAGGGCGGTTATAGCACAGCTTGCCGTTCAGGAAACCGAGCAACAGCCTCAAAGCGATGAAGAATATGTCATCGAAAGATATGTAACAAATGCCGAAACGGAAGTGGGCGCGCTTGAAGAGGCAACAAAAAAATACGCCGCAGACACCTCTGCCGTAAAATACGACCTCTCAGTTTTTGCGCAAAATTCGCAAACCGTTGCCGAGGAAACCGTATCTCAGCTGCAACAAGCTGCGGATTTCGAGCCAAAAGCCACACCGCGAAAAAGAAAGCAGGCAAGCGGCGGTTTCTTTAAAAAATTCAACTCCACACAGCAGGCTATTGCGCTTTTGCTTGTTGTGGTTTTACTTGTCACGGTTCTGCTTTGCACGGTTTTACCTAAGAAAAAAGCTAACCCCGACCTTGCGGTATCAAGTACACCGTCAGTCACAAGCAGTACGGCGGCAACCTCGTCGGAAAAGGTTGTAATACCCGTTTACTCATTAAGCTTTACAACCGAAACCGCCGTCGTTACAGCAGAAGACGGCGCAGAGGTTGCTGTTGCGAAATACGATGTTCCGACTGCGGTTATCTCGGTTTCGCAAGAGGCGCAGGATTCCATAAACAGCTTTTTTACCTCAGACAAGGAAAAGGTGCTTGCCACATATTCGTCGCAGAAAAAACAGCAAGAATGTTTGTATATGTACAGCACAAAAAACTACGGTGCGTGGAAATGCAATCAAAATGTTGTTACTATGCAAGCGGGCAGGGTCGACAAAACCTCGGTAAGCCTTACAAAAACACAGACCTCATATACATACGGCAACGCGCACGAGGAAACCGAGCAAGAGGGCTATTGCTTCTCTTCGCAGGACGGCAAACAGCTAAAGCTTGCCGACATTATGTCCGACCGAAACGGATATATAGAGTATGCGGCTGAAAAGATAGAAAACGCTGCTGTGGAAAAACAAAACAAAGGCGCATATGCCCTTTATGACGATTACGCCGCAACAATTAAAAAGATTTTGCAAAAAGACGGCAGATGGTATTTAACGGATAAGGGAATAACCGTGATTTTCAACCCCGACGAAATTGTTTACTATACCTACGGTGTGCAAACCTTCGAACTGCCGTACAGCGAAATTAACAATTATCTTAATGTAGATTATCAGAAATAACAAAACAGGCAGTAAAAACCAAGATTTTTACTGCCTGTTTCTTTAGCCGTCTACACGGTTATCCTCAACCGTTTGCGCTATTATTGTTTGGTAAATCGCGTTATCACTGCCGAATTCCTCGGTAACATAATCCACATGACAGGATTTAAACTTTGTCTTAACGCCTTGACGGGTAATGGTTATGCTTATATTGCCCACGCCTAACCAATCGATACCCTCGTGCCCCTCGCTTGGCGGCAGCTTACGCTTTACGGTTATGGTGTACCGCATTGTCAGCGTTTCGGGGTTGGTGTCCTTATACACCTTGTAATAAACGACCGAGCCTATGGCGTTACCGTTAAAGCTTATCGAAAATTTATTGGTGTGCTTTGAAAAATCCGTAAAAATCCCCCCTATTTACTTTTTCACGGTTCTAAGGTCGGCATTAAGCCGTATTTCACCCTCAAGAACAAGCGCGCCCATTATTCTGTCATAGCTTATCGTACCGCAGGTCAGCGATATTAAATCAACACCGTTTAAATACATACAAGCGGCGGCAATATTATCGAAAACCTTGTAACAGCGCATACCTGCCGAAAGCTTCGGAACGCATATTTTCAGCTCGATAGCACAACTTACAACCGAGCCGTAGTACGAGTTACCCGACGAGTCCTCACCCAAAAAACAGCTTTGGTTAAGCGGCACCGTCGCCTCTTTTATACCGATAGAAACAACGGAAGTGGAAATGGGAAATTCGGTAATTTGTTCGGGATAGTTGTATACAAAGGTGCAAGATTTGCACTTTTCGGTAAGTGTTGTGTATACATATTTTAAAACTTCCTCTATATTCGTCATTGTTCTTCCGTTCCTCCCGTTACGGGGCGCGCCACCGCCCAACAGTACATAGCCTTGTCGGCAAAATGTATCTTTTCAAACCGTTCCACAACAAATCTTTCGCCGTAGGCAACCAAAATATCGTCCACTGCAAATTCGACATTAGGCGGGCCCAAATATCTGTACATACCGTCATCAGCCTTACCGACCTGCGACGGTTGTAGCTCTACATACAGCTTGTTCTTGTACAATAACGGTATAAACACCGCTTTTACCTTTTCCGAACTGCCGTTTTTGCGTTTTACGGTTATACTGCCGCCGGCGTAGCTTAACATCCATCTAAGTATTTTCGAATAATCAAACATTGCCAGCACCGCCGATACTTTTCAGCTTGACTGCGGTTTTAAGGTATGGCATAGCATCGCTTAACGCAACCGCAAGCAGGTCTTTAAGTGTTTCGACATATTCAGCCTTACTGCGCCGTACGGTCACATCGCCTGCCTTAAAGTACGAAAAATCCGGAAAACCGCGCGTAAGCGAATATCTGTAATACGCTATGACAGCCGCCGCAAAGCACAGCTCCGGTACGCTGTCCACAGTAAGTGACGGGTCTTTAAGCCGCACTTTAATGCTTTTTAAAGCAGGTAGGCAGTAACGCAACGCCT
Source organism: uncultured Eubacterium sp. (assembly GCA_964538695.1). Lineage (GTDB taxonomy): Bacteria > Bacillota > Clostridia > Oscillospirales > Acutalibacteraceae > UMGS1532. The sequence goes on from CAZIEH010000042.1 coordinate 9,999, forward strand.
CATCGGCAGAGTCTGTTTCGGTAAGCTCGAAAAACCATCGCAATGTGTTGCTGTATTCCATACAACCACCTTCCTTTTTTGCCGCCGCTGACAGCGGCGGCATTTCTGAACCTATAATCAGATTTTAACTACCTTTGATGCATCACCGAATATTTTTGCAAAGCCTGCGGTAGATGTGATTGCCGCACGCTCTAATTGACGGTCGATAAGTCGGTCGTAATCGACGGCAACATCGCTTGCAACAACCATTTCAAGTGCGCAGGTCTTGTCAATACCCACAAGCTTGTCATCTGCCGCGGCGGCGGTACGAATAAGCTTTGCGCCGAGTGGTGTGCCGAGGTTGCCTGTGCCTTGGAAATTAAAACCGCATAAGGGATTTTTAAATTCTTCAAGCATCATAAGCTGTTCTGTCATTTTCGGCGAACAAATTATGGTGTTAAGGCGATACGGGTCAAGCGCGTTAAACAGCTTTAACAAGTCGGCATATGAAATTTTACCGCTTACCGTGGCAGCAATCTGCTCTGCCTCGTTATTGTTGCCGTCACCCGAGATTATAGTGTTTACCGCGTCATTAAGCTGTTGACGGGCAATGTATGCACCGATTTGTCGCAAGGTAACCGTAAACAGGTCAAGGCGCTGGTATTTAAGTGCCTCATAAGATGCAACCAACATTCTGCCGCGCTTGTTAAGCTTTACAAGATTTTCGTTTGTTCTTATGCCTGTTTGCGGAATTACCGCACCCTCTGCAACATCTTTAAGCTCCTTTTCGTTCTTGGTCGGTACGGAGCTGATACTGCGATAATCGAGGCTGTCGATTTTTGTAACGGTAGCAACGATATCGGAAAGCAGATTAGCCTCCTCCATACCCTGTCGCACGGCGCGCGAAACATATTCGGGGAACAGCGCGGCAGAAGATGTGGTCTGAAAAAACTTTTGAACCTGATCCGACGATGCGCCGTTTACCTTAATATCAAAACGCTTCAGCTGTCTGCCGAAGGCATCAAGGCTTTCAAGATTACTGCCCTTGTAATCCGCATCGGGGTCAAGCTCGCACAAAACATCACTGAAGGTTTTACCAGGGACTGCATACATACCTTTTTCAAGCTTAATATTTTCAAAATTCATAAAACACAACCCTTTCTTTAATTAAAAAATAACCTCAACCATTTGGTCTGCTGTATCGACCGCAAGAACGATTACCGCCCTGCCGCTTGCGTCGGCTTTTATACCGCCGTTTCCGTCAGCCGCAATGTAATTTATACCGAGTGCAGGCTCTGTGCCGCTGTATGCAAGCTTTGCATATCCGCATACCTGTACCGAGCCGATACCGTTGCGCTCGTTCACCAAAATACCGACAGGCTTATCACCGTCTACACATTCGGCGCAGGTATTTGCCGCGCCTATTTTTACAATGCCGCCGGCCTTGACGCCATTGGTGTACAAAGTTATAAAACCGTCATTAAATCCCTTGTTGCTTACCATAAATAATTTCATCCTTTCTTAAATAACAAACTCCGAATTTTTTGCAATTTCGCTTGTTTCGCTTTTTTGCAGTTGCATTTCAAGCGGTTGCT
>CAZIEH010000043.1:0-11491 GCA_964538695.1 uncultured Eubacterium sp.
GAAAAGGTTATGCTTAAAAATAAGATGGACAAACACGGCGAGGGTCACTGCTACACCTGTATGGGTTGCCGCAGCTTCTTGACACCTTACATCGATGAAAACGGAAAGCCGAAGTACTACGGTCGTTTTAATCAGGGCGTTGTTACGGTTAATCTTGTGGATATAGGACTTTCGGCTGACGGCGATATCGACGAATTTTGGAAGATTTTCGACGAGCGTATGGAGCTTTGCCACCGCGCACTTCAGTACCGTCACGAAAGACTTACAGGCACACTGTCAGATGCCGCGCCGATTTTGTGGCAACACGGCGCGCTGTTAAGACTTAAAAGCGGCGAAAGCATTGACAAATATTTGCATGGCGGCTATTCTACACTGTCACTCGGCTATGCAGGTCTTTGGGAATGCGTTTACGCAATGAACGGCAAAAAGCTTACCGAGCCCGAGGGCGAAAAGCTCGGACTTGAAATAATGCAAAAGCTTAACGAATATACCGCAAAGTGGAAAGCCGCGGAAAATATCGATTACAGTCTTTACGGTACTCCGCTTGAAAGCACGACCTACAAGTTTGCGAAATGCCTGCAAAAGCGTTTCGGTATTGTAAAGGGCGTTACCGACAAAAACTACATCACCAACAGCTATCATATACATGTTACCGAGGAAATTGATGCATTTGACAAGCTTGCGCTTGAGTCAAAGTTCCAAGCGCTCTCACCGGGCGGTGCTATATCCTATGTCGAGGTTCCGAATATGCAGGATAATCTTGAGGCAGTTCTCAGCGTAATGAAGTTCATTTATGATAACATAATGTATGCCGAGCTTAATACCAAGAGCGATTATTGCCAAGAGTGCGGCTACGACGGCGAGATTGAAATTATCGAGGATGCCGACGGCAAGCTGATTTGGCGTTGTCCCAACTGCGGTAACACCGACCAGACCAAGATGAATGTCGCAAGAAGAACCTGCGGCTATATCGGTACACAGTACTGGAATCAGGGCAGAACGGCTGAAATAAAGGAAAGGGTTTTACACCTGTAAAAATGTGCGGCGGCTGTTGTTCGGTCGCCGCATACTTTATTGCTTTTTAAGTCCTTTGCCTGTTGCTATAAAAAGCAAATGAAATATATTTTCGAAAAAACGGAGGGTGCAAAAATGTATTACGGCGAAATAAAGAAAAACGATATTGCAAACGGTTACGGTGTGCGTGTTTCGCTGTTTGTTTCGGGTTGCAGAAATGCGTGCGAAAACTGCTTTAATCGCGATACATGGGCGTTCGATTACGGAAAGCCCTTTGACGAAACGACAAAAGATTATATTTTAAGCTTGCTTTCGCCCGATTATGTCGCAGGACTGTCGATTTTGGGCGGCGAGCCATTCGAGCCGGAAAATCAGTCGACACTTGCCACACTTACCGATGCCGTAAAATCTGCTTATCCCGAAAAAGAAATTTGGTGCTATACAGGCTTTACATTGGAACAGCTTTTGTCGAAAAAAGGCGATTGTCGTGCCGTTACCGAATATACCGAAAAGCTACTGGGCAATATCGACATTTTGGTTGACGGACGGTATGTCGAGGCATTGCGGGATATTTCGTTGCAATTTCGCGGCTCATCAAATCAACGCGTAATAGACCTGAAAAGCAGTTTAAAAAGTGGCAATGTCGAAATATGGGATAAACTGCGAAAATAAAAATTCGGGCAATTTTCGGCGCGATACGGTGCTACTTGCAATTTGTTTTAAAATTTGGTATAATGCAATCGGCAGTTGTTCTGCCGATTTTATTGTTTACGGGAGGCGCTTTACAGTATGCCGTCAAATTGTATTGTGTGTAACAAAAAATTAGGCTTGTTTTCGGGAAAGGTTAAAAATTATTTGACCGATGACGATACAGCCAAAATCTGCACAGAGTGTGCCGAAAAGATTGCGGCATTGCAAAATGCCAAAAACTGCGGCAAGGCGGTCGAGGAGCTTGATTTCGATACCCTGCCCGAATTTGGCAAAGAACTTGTTAAAAAGTTTATAGCTGACTTGCCTGCTGTGCAGTTTTCGCCGAAAGCAGAGCAAGAAACCGAGGACGATGTTATGAACCACGAGGTCGGCGAGGCTGTGGTTGCCGTAACTTTCAAGCACGATGACGATAATGTTAAAGAAATATTCTCAAACCTTTGCGGTATGGGTGAGGATGATATTGAAAAATTCCTTGACGGACAGCTCAGCGAGGGGACAGAGGCTACCGCTTTTTGCGAGGAGATAATGCAGCTTAATAACGATGAGCTGCAAGCGGTTGTAGACGAGCAATCTGAATATTTCAACGATGCCGAGTGGGCGTATATTTTGTATGTTAATGAGGTGCGTCGTAATCACGGTGAAATTCCTGTCGAGGACGAGGAGAATACGGCAGAGGATATCGATGAAACCGCCGCCGATGACGATGGTGTTAAACAGCTTATGGAGGTTCACGCCGATAAAACCGAGGAGGAGCTGCGCGACATTTTAAATGATGAGTCATATACGCTTGAGGCACGCGTTGCCGCGAAAAGACTTATTGCCGAAAAGAAATAAAATACAACTGAGACAAAAAATGACAGCCTGAATTTTCAGACTGTCATTTTTATTATTTGTTAAGCTTTTCGTCAATTGACGCCGCCGCGGTTTTACCTGCGCCCATAGCAAGTATAACCGTTGCCGCACCTGTTACGGCGTCGCCGCCTGCGTAAACATTTTTACGCGAGGTTTCGCCCGTTTCTTCATTGACGATAATACCGCCGCGACGGTTTACATTAAGACCCTCTGTCGTGTCTTTCATAAGGGGATTGGGGCTTGTACCGATTGACATAATTACGCAATCGACATCCATAACAAAATCCGAATCGGCGATTTCAACGGGACTTCTTCTGCCCGAGTCGTCGGGTTCGCCAAGCTCCATTTTGATGCATTTCATACCGTAAACCGTGCCGTTTTTTGTGTCATTTCGGTCCTCGGGATTGGTGTATCCCAAAATTTCGGTAGGGTTGCACAGCAGGTTAAACTCAACACCCTCCTCCATAGCGTGTTCGACCTCTTCGCGACGCGCGGGAAGCTCGTCCAAGCTACGGCGGTAAACTATATGCACCTCGTCCGCACCAAGGCGTAATGCGGTTCTTGCGGCGTCCATTGCCACATTGCCGCCGCCGACAACCGCGACGCGCTTTGCGTGCATTATCGGTGTTGCGCTGTCTTGCTTGTACGCTTTCATAAGGTTACTGCGCGTTAAAAACTCGTTTGCGGAATAAACACCCTTTAAGGACTCGCCCTTAATGCCCATAAAGCGCGGCAAACCTGCACCACTGCCGATAAAAATTGCCTCAAAGCCGTTTTCAAACAGCTCATCAACCGTAAGAGTTTTGCCTATAATTACATTTGTTTCTATTTTTACCCCAAGCGCTTTAAGGGTTTCAACCTCGCGCTTGACAATGCTTTTCGGCAGACGAAATTCGGGTATGCCATAGCTTAAAACACCGCCTGCGGTGTGTAACGCCTCGTAAACCGTTACCTCATAGCCCTTTTTCGCAAGGTCGCCTGCGCAGGTAAGACCTGCGGGACCCGAGCCGATAATCGCAACCCTTTTGCCGTTTGATTGCGGCTTTTTAACCTCGCCGCCGTGCGCGTTGTGCCAATCGGCGACAAAGCGTTCAAGCCTGCCGATACCAACAGGCTCGCCCTTTATGCCGCGAACGCAATGCTGTTCGCACTGTGTTTCTTGCGGACAAACCCTGCCGCAAACCGCAGGCAGAGATGACGATTGCGAAATAATTTCATACGCTTTTTCAAATTCCCCAAGCTTTACCTGCTCTATAAATGCGGGAATATGTATTTTTACTGGGCAACCGCCGACACAGGGCATATTTTTACAGTTTAAGCAACGCAGTGCCTCGTCGATTGCGGTTTCCTCGGAATAGCCAGTGGTAACCTCCGAAAAGTTGTGCGCGCGAACCTGCGGCTCTTGCGCAGGCATAGGGTTCTTTGTCGGGCTCATATTAGGTTTTGTCATTAGTTACCCTCCTTAAAAAGGTTGCACTGCTTTTCGTATGCGTGGCGTTCGAAATCGCTGTACATTGTGCCGCGTTGTATTGCCTCGTCAAAATCGACCTCAAAGCCGTTAAAGTCCGGACCGTCCACACAGGCAAACTTGGTTTTGCCACCGACTGTAAGGCGACAGCCGCCGCACATTCCCGTGCCGTCAATCATAATCGGGTTCATTGAAACCGTTGTGGGTACGGCAAACGGCTTTGTCGTGGCGACAACAAATTTCATCATAATAAGCGGGCCTATGGCAAACACCTCGTCAAAGGCTTCGCCGCTTTCAAGTGCGGCTTTAAGCGGCTCGGTAACCAAGCCCTTTGTGCCGTAACTGCCGTCGTCGGTCATAACGGTAAGCTTTGCCGAGCAAGCGGCAAACTCGTCCTCTAAAATAACCAAATCGCGGTTTCTGAAACCGATAACAGAGTGAACCTCTGCGCCTTTCTCGTGTAATGCGCGCGCAATCGGCAGTGCGATGGCACAGCCGACACCGCCGCCGACAATACAGGCTTTTTTTATGCCGTCAAGGTTTGTCGGTTTGCCCAACGGGCCTGCAAAATCGCTGATATATTCACCCTCGTTTTTCATACCGAGTGCCGCCGTTGTGGCACCCACTATTTGGAAAATTATACACACCGTGCCTGCCGCCTTGTCACAGCCCGCAATTGTAAGGGGTATACGCTCACCCTCGTCATCTACACGCAATATTATAAACTGTCCCGCCTTGCCCTTGGCGGCAACAAGCGGTGCCTCTATTTCCATTTTCGTAACTGTCGGGTTAAGTATTTCTTTTTTTACAATTTTATACATAACGGTTCGCCTTTCGTCGTAATTATGCGGCGGATAGTGTGAAAGCTAAGTCAAGCTATCTGCCGACTAACACATTTTATTATTTTAACAATTTTTTTCGCCAAAATCAACAGCAATACGCCGTAATATTACTGTTTCGGGCAAAAAAATCATAAAACACCCAAGAAAAAATAAAATTTTTAAAAATATAGTGAAATATATTGACAAATTTAGAAAAATATGCTACACTCTAAGCGTGAAGAATTTTAACCCTCAAAATTCTTCCTTTATCCGACTTTTTGCGGCAACCGCAGTTTTAAAACGCAGTATGCCAAAACACACACTGTGCCGGTACCTATCCGAAAACCGGTGCAGTGTGTGTTTTTTAACGGCTATTTAATATCTTTCATTTCAGAAATATCGCAAATTTCGCCGTTGTAGTTTTCAAGATAATCCAACAGCTCCTCGTTGGTTTTTACAAACTTGACCATATCAAGCGCAGCTTGCTTCATAAAGCCGTTTTCGACCATTTGCGACAAAAGCGAATAAAGCGCGTCATAACAGCCGTCTGTATTAACAACCGCAATGGGCTTTGCGTGTCTGCCGAGTGTTCGCAGGGTAAGAATTTCGAAAAATTCATCCATAGTGCCGATACCGCCCGCGGTAATCGCAAAGCCGTCGGAAAGCTGCTCTAAAATCTGTTTTCTTTCGCGCATTGTTTCGGTTCTGACAAGTCTGTCGCAACCGTCGAAAAGCACGCCGTCTACATTGAAAAAGTGGGGAACAATGCCAATTATTTCGCCATCGCCCGATTTTGTACCGCGGGCAACCGCGCCCATCATACCACCGCCGCCTGCGCCGAAAATAAGCGTGTGACCGCGCTTTGCCATAAGCTTGCCAAGCTCGAAATTCGACTCTGTAAGTGCTTTGTCAATAGCATTGCTTGCCGCACCGTAAACACAAATATTCATAAAAAAGCCTCCTTATTTTAATTTGATTTCTTTACCGTCCAGAACTGCCGAAACAAGAGTATCGCCGCTGTAAACAAGCTTTAGTAAGAAAAACGGTACATTCTCGGTCAGCAGTTTTAAAAAGATATTGTCGCCTTGCCAAAGGTTCAGGTCGAAAATGCGGTCGATATCGACCCATTTTAAATCGCCCTCGTCACATTCGTGAATATCACCATAGAAATCCGATGATGTGTAAAGGTGCATATATTCACCCTGCCATTTATCGGAAATAAAGGTGACGATGCCGCGCGGCTTAAAGCTTTTAAGCACAAGTCCCGTTTCCTCGCAAACCTCGCGACACATACCCTCGTCTGGGCTTTCGTTTTCCTCAAGCTTGCCGCCTATGCCAATCCACTTTCCCTCGTTCGGGTCGTGTTGTTTTTTCGTGCGGTGAAGCATAAGGTATTGCCCGTTGTTTTCTATATAGCACAGTGTTGTGTTTTTCATTTTGCCACCTCGCCGACGGGTTGCGGTTTTTGGGTATTTCCGTCGAAATCGAAAACCGCCCTGCCGTTTTCAAGTCGCAAATACGCGCTGAACGGTTTACCGTTTTTAGATATAAAGCCCTCGATTTTTGCGGTTATGCCGTCTTTTAGCAGTCTGCGCGCGTTTTCAATAGATACCGTTCTGCCGCATATAAACGAATTTATGTGAAATTTGCAACCGTTTTTATAGCCCATACAGCCGTAGCCGTATCTGCCGCGCAAAATTCTTTCGCCGCACAGCGGACAAGTGCCGACCTCGTCGCCGTAAAAGCCCGTGTCGGTATCGGTTTCGGGTGGGAGTACAGGCTTTTTGAAAACGGCATCAATTTCTTTTTCGGCAAGCTTTGCACAGCCGTCTACCGTCAGCTCGCCGCGGTAAACCTGCTTTAAAGCTTTGCCAAGCTCGCTGGTTTTGTATTTGTCCATAGATATGCCCATCGCAGACAGCTGCTTTATAAGATATTCACCACCCGACAAAAGATAGTACACATCTTTTTTAAGCTCTATATATTTACTTTTTATCGCGTTGTCGATTATGCCCGTTCGCGTTGCCTCTGTTCCAAGCTCAAGACCCTCGAAAATCGCGCGGTAATCCTCTGAATCGTCGTCATCGGCAGCCGCCTTATCCTCGCGAAACGGGTTTTTAAGGTAATTGTTAAGGGTTTCGATTGTGTAATGTTTCGGCGGCGAGGTTTCTTTTGCTTTCGGTGCAAAATCGTGCGCAACCTTGTCACCGACCGCAAGACTTGGCAAAATTTTGTCCTTTTGCGTAAAGTCGTCGTACTTTGTCCAGCCCTTTTCCAATATAACTGTTCCGCGCAGGGTAAATTCCTCATAATCGCCGACTTTAAGGGTGATTTCTGTCTTTTGTGCAAGACATTCTTCACTGCAAAACACCGCGACAAAGCGGCGCATAACGGTAGAGTAGACTTTCATCTCATCCTCGCTTAAATCATTGGGCGAGGGGACTTTATAGGTCGGGGTAAGTGCCGAGTGCGACTCTATCTTGCTGTCGTCGAAAATCGTTTTGCCGTCTTTAAATTCCAAAGGATAGCCAAGCTTTGCAACCACGGCAATTATATCGCGAATTTTTTGCTTTTCCGCCGTCGCAAGGTATTCCGAGTTGGTTCTCGGGTAAGTAACATAGCCCTGCTCGTAAAGTCGTTGCAATATTTTAAGGCTTTGCTCCATCGGCATTTTGTATTTTTTACCCAACAAATTTTGCAGCTTTGAAAGCGAAAACAGCTTACCTGGCTTTAGCTTGTCTTTTTTTGTTTTGACATTTGTAACAACAGCATCTGCCTCGTTATACTGCTTGCACAGCTGTTCGCAAGCGTATTTTTGCTTTGCGGTAAATTTTTTCTTGCTTTGCAGTTCTACTGTCGCACCATCGGTTTCGGCGGCACTTGCGGCGACATAATAGGTTTCGGGTACAAAGTTTTTAATTGCGGTGTCGCGGTCGTAAATTGCCTTTACAATCGGGACAATTACCCTGCCGACGCGCAACAGCACGCCCGATTTAAGTGTGGCGTACCGTGTTAGATTAACACCGTACAGCCAGTCAATGTAGGTTCGCGCAAAGCCTTCGTTGGCAAGCGCATTGTATTGCGACTCGTCCTGCATTTCGCCGAGCGCCTTGCGCACGGTTTGCGGTGTTTGGTCGGGTAACCACAGGCGTTTAAGCTGTTTACCGTCGACACCTGCGTTATTTATGCAAAGCCGTATTATAATTTCGCCCTCGCGGTCGGCATCTCCCGCGTTTACAATGGTGTCAACATCGTTGCGCGTGCAAAGCTTTTTTATTGTTTCAAACTGCCTTGCAATGCCGTCGTCATCACCGCGTAGCTTAAAACGAAATTCGTCGGGGTAACAGGGTATGTTTTCAAGCGACCAACGCCCTGTGGAGGTTGCACCGGTGTAATCCTCTATATCGCACAGCGAAAAAAGGTGACCGAACGCCCATGTTACAATGTAGCCGTCTCCCTCCATATAGCCGCTTTTTGTTGACAGCTTGCCTATCGCCGCGGCGATGTTGCGCCCAAGACTCGGTTTTTCGGCTATTATCAGTACCACATTACCCCTCCTTTCATATTTTCAAAAAATCCCTAAGCATACACTTAGGGATTTAGACGGTTGATATGGTTTGTAATTATTCCTCTTCGGGGATAAGTGTAAGGATTTCTTTAATCGACATACACATATCGTCTGCCTCTTTTGCACGATGATTCTCAAGAATTGTCTGTGCGGTTTTCTGCATTGCGGGGAAACCGCTTCTTGTAAGCTGGTTGGCGTAGATGATAATGTTTACGCCGCGAGCTGCAAATTCTTCCTCTGTAACCGTGTTAAACGAGGTGGGAACAACAACGATAGGTGTTGTTTTGTCCTTTTCACGGAATTTTTCGACAAATTCGAAAATCTCATCGGGAGATTTTTTGCGTGAATGAATCATAATACCGTCGGCGCCAGCCTTTGTAAATGCAAAAGCACGCTCTAAAGCATCGTCCATACCGCGCTCCAAAATAAGGCTTTCGATACGCGCGATAATCATAAATTCCTTAGTCTTTTGTGCTTTCTTACCTGCGGCGATTTTTGCCGAGAAGTTCTCGATAGAATCCTGTGTCTGATCAACCTCGGTACCGAAAAGCGAATTCTTTTTAAGACCTGTTTTATCCTCGATAATAACAGCCGAAACACCCATACGCTCCAAAGTCTTTACGGTGTAGACAAAATGCTCGGTAAGGCCGCCTGTGTCACCGTCAAGAATAATCGGCTTGGTTGTAACCTCCATAATATCGTCGATGGTGCGCATACGCGATGACATATCGACAAGCTCGATATCGGGCTTGCCTTTAGCGGTAGAGTCGCAAAGCGAAGATACCCACATACCGTCAAACTGATGTGCTTTACCGTCTTGATATACTGTTGTTTTTTCGCAGATAAGACCTGTAATACCGCTGTGAGCCTCCATAATGGTAACAGTGGGCTTCATAGCAAGCAATTTTCTAAGTCTGCCGCGGCGAACATCGGGGATAGAAAGGTGCGCATTTGCAGCAGCCTCTAAATCCTTATACTTGTCGTCCTTTGAATAGGGATATTCAACAAGCTGACCGCCGTATTCGGCAAGCAGAGAGGTAACCTCTTCGCGAACAGGCTTCTGGAAACCCTCTTTCCAGTTGTCGCCGTGTACAACATAGTCGGGTTTCAGCTCGTTAATAACATCTTTATAGCTCAATGTTTTCTGCTCGATAACCTTTTCAACGCCTGCAATGTTTTCGAACAAAGCCTTGCGCTCTTCAAAAGGCATAAGCGGAAAACGCTTGTAGCTCGCAACAGCCTCGTCAGACAAAACGCCTACGGTCAATTTACCCAAAGCCGCCGCTTTTTTGATAATTGCGATATGACCGCTGTGAATCATATCGGCAGAAACGCACATATAAACTGTCTTTTCCATAATGTCCCTCACTTTAATTGTTACCTCGGCAAGATCCTCGGGCGTGTCGATTTCGCAGCAAAGAGAACGGCGAACATCCAAGGGAAGAATGTTGACTGTATCCGAAATCTTATTCAAGGCATTTTCGGCGTAAACGCCGGTATTGTTGTTTTCGCAGAAGTTTTCTATTTCATCAAGCCACTTGCCGAAGTCAGCTTTTTCAAGCTTGTACAACGGCTGTGCGGCGACTGCGTTATCAAAAAATTCTATACCTACCGCGGTGATTTTACCTTCGCTTATAACCGCCTTAAAGTCCTTTTCGGGCAGTGCGGTGGTAGAACTGACGGTCATACAGCTTGTATCATTGCCGATAACATCGCCGAAAACCTTGCCCTCGAAAACAAGGTCGCCGTGCATCATCACAATGTCGTCATCGCGCAACTCCTCGCGCGCGAGGTATATAGAATAGATGTAGTTGGTCTCTGCAAATTTTTCGTTCTTGACAAACTTAATGTCAAGCGGCAGGTTAAGCGAGTTGCAGTAATCGACAAGAACATTGTCGAAAGCGCCCGTTGTCATAACGACCTGCGTAATGCCGGATGCCGCGATGAGTTTAAGCTGACGGCTTAAAATAGTTTCATTTTCGGCAATCTCGGTCATACATTTCGGGTGTTCACTTGTAAGAACGCCCATACGCTTGCCCATACCGGAATTGAGTATCAGAGCTTTCATTATACATACTCCTTATAAAAGTAATCGGTTTACAAACAATATTATATAACTTTGCGACAAGATAGTCAAGTTAAATTTAAAGGCGGTCGTTTCTGCGCTTTATGTGCCACTCGTCACCCGATGAGGCGCGGCGTTTTGAAATATCGCGAATAAGCGAAATGCTTAACAGCACAATCGATATTATGCCAAGCAGTATTACCGCGGCGATAAGCACAATGTAAAAAGCGCGCAGAGTGTCGTTTGCCGAAACAGTCGGAAAAGCGCCGCCGTCAGGTATATACAGCGTTGCCGCAACACCGTCAGCCAAGGCTGACTCGTCTGCGGTAAGAGTTCTACTGCTACCGTAATAGTTAAAGCAGTAGTATTCGCCGCCGCTGACCGTTACATATTGCAGTGCGGCATATGTGTTGCCGTTTTCACTTTCCTCTGTTTGCGATTTCAAGAACACCTTGTCGCCGAGTGTAACCACGGTGTAGCTTTGGTTTTTCAAAAGACTGTCGGCAATTGCCGTTATGCGACTGTCCGAAAGCTTTGTTATGTCGCCAAGCTCTCTGCTTAAATCGGTTTCGCGGCATACAAGGCGCATTTGCGCGCTATTGTCGCTGTTTATGGCAAGCGAAATAACGCTTTTTTGTTGCATATAGTGGCTTAACGAGTCTGCACTGTACCCAAGCTTTTGCGCAAGCTGTTCATCATCTGCCGCGTTTTGCTGTGTTAAAACGGTGTATTCCTCGGGGTATGTTACTGCGGCAACTTCGGTTTTTGATATTTGCCAATAAACAAGCACCGTTGCGATAACCGCGGCAAAGGCACATAGTCCGAGAATTAACAGAATTTTTTGACGGCGTGTCATTACAGCACATCCTCCTCGTCAATACCGTGGTGACGATAGGCGGCGGTAAGTGTGTTTTTCATAAGTGTTGCAATAGTCATAGGTCCGACACCGCCCGGAACGGGGGTTATTGCCGTGGCTTTTTCGGAAACCGCCG
>CAZIEH010000044.1:0-11406 GCA_964538695.1 uncultured Eubacterium sp.
ATTCGAACCCCAACAAACAGAGTCAGAGTCTGTCGTGCTACCGTTACACAATTCCGCTGTATCGTGTGTCGCACAGACAACGATAATATTATACAACATTTGCGCGATTTGTCAAGTGCTTTTTCAGAAAAAAGTTAAAACGAAACAAAATCTACTGTTTTTTCATTTGTGAAAGGTAGGCTTCGGGTAGCTCGCTGTCGCTTATCAAGCGCCAAAGCTGTGAAAGGTCACCTATTTTGCAGAAATATTTTTTCCCCAGCTTTGTAGAGTCGCAAAGCAGTATTACTTTATCACAATTGCGCATATATGCGCGTTTCAGCTCTGCTTCGTCCTCATTAGTGTCGCTGAAACCGCCCTCGGGTGTGACTCCGCGGCAGGAAAACAGTGCCAAATCGGAGTAAAAGCCTTCTACCGAGTGCAGTGCCGCGGCACCTGTAAGCGACTTTGCGTTTTCACGCAACTTTCCGCCGGTGCAGTACACCTCGATACCCTCTTTTTCGGACAGAATATTGCAGGTTTTTATGCCGTTTGTAACAACACGCAAATTGTGAAATCCGTTAAGTCGTTGCGCAACGGTGTTCACCGTACTGCTTGAGTCCATAAACAATGTCATACCGTCGCTTATAAGCGATAAAACCTTTGCGGCAATGCGCTCTTTCAGCATCATATTCTCGCTTTCACGCAGGGTCAGCGGAAACTCGTTTGCGGTGCCGTCTATAAATACAGCCCCGCCGTGTGTGCGGTGTATAAGTCGGTTGTTTTCCAGTATGGCGAGGTCACGGCGAATTGTTGCGCCGCTTGAAAACAGCTCGCCGCATAATTCGTCCACGGTAACAGCCTTTTTTCGTGCCAAGATTTCAAGTATTTTTTCCTGTCGTTCAAGCGGTAGCATATCATCATCACCTATTGTTGATTATTTCTGATTATTTCTGATTATTTTGTGCAAAAACGCTGTTTTTTCGTCTATTTTGCCGCCGATAGTTTACATACACGCTCAAATGTAGTATAATTGTGTCATACCGAAAGTGGGGGCAAAGGATTGTTATCTGCTTTCAAGATAAGTATACAAAAGGATTTGCGATATGTCAATCGAAAATCTTTAAAAACGGAGGGATAGCGATGAAGATACTGATACTCAATGCAGGCAGCTCATCACTGAAGTATCAGCTGTTCGATATGCCGTCGGGCAAGGTCTTGGCAAAAGGTCTTTGCGAACGAATAGGCGTTGACGGACAGGTTACACACAAGCGCCCCGATTGCGAACCGTACAAAAAACAGGTACAGCTTGATAATCACGAGGACGCTATGAAAATTGTTATCGACTTGCTTACCGATGACGAGCTGGGTGTTGTTGAAAGCATCGACGAGATAAGCGCGGTCGGTCACCGTGTTGCACACGGCGGCGAGAAGTACAGGCGCTCTGCCGTAGTCGATGACGAAATGATTAAGTACCTCGAATCGATAGTAAACATCAACCCTTTGCACGGTCCGCCTGCAATTACGGGTATGAAGGCTTGTGCAAAGCTTATGCCGAATGTTAAAATGACGGCGACTTTCGATACCTCGTTCTATTCGGATATTAAGGATTATGCGTATATATATCCGTTACCGTACGAGCTGTATAAAGAGCATAAAATTCGCCGCTACGGTTTCCACGGCACTTCGCACAGATATGTTGCGGCAAAATGCGCCGAGATGATGGGCAAGCCGGTTGAAGACCTTAAAATAATCACCTGCCACCTCGGCAACGGCTCGTCTATAACCGCGGTCGACGGCGGTGTTGCGGTTGATACCTCTATGGGCTTTACACCGCAGTCGGGTATCGAAATGGGAACACGCTCGGGCGATATTGACCCGACGATTATACCCTACCTTGTAAAAACCCTCGGTTACAGCATCGACGAGGTTGAGGATATGATTAACAAGCACTCGGGCTTGCTAGGTGTTTCGGAAAAATCCTCCGACTCGCGCAATGTCAACGATATGGCACTTGCGGGCGACTATCTTTCACAGCTTGCACTTAACATTCAGTACTACGGTATAAAGAAATACATAGGTTCATATACCGCGGTTATGAACGGACTCGATGCAATCGTGTTCACAGCAGGTATCGGTGAAAACGACCCCTTGCTTCGTGAAAAGGTTTGCGAGAATATGGAATACCTCGGTGTTAAATTCGACACCGCGAAAAACGACGCGGTAAAGCGCGGCGACAGTGCCGAGCTTTCGGCTGATGAGTCGCGTGTCAAGGTTTTCGTCATTGCGACGGACGAAGAGTATATGATTGCGCAGGATACTGCCGCATTGGTATAAAATAACAATTATTATAAAGGAGTAAAAAAATTATGTCACCTTATGAAATTAAAAAAGAAATTTGCGAAATCGGCAGAAGAATTTACAACGACGGTTTCGTTGCCGCAAACGACGGTAACATCTCGGTAAAGGTCAACGATAATGAGTATTATTGCACACCTACCGGCGTTTCAAAGGGCTTTATGACCCCCGATATGATTATCCGTATCGACGGCACAGGTAAAAAGCTTGAAGGCAAGCTCAATCCTTCATCTGAAATCAAAATGCACTTGCGTGTATATCGCGAGCGTCCCGATGTCAACGCTGTTGTTCACGCTCATCCGCCTATCGCTACCGCTTTCACGGTTGCAGGTGTAGAGCTTGACCAGTACATTCTTCCCGAGGCTGTTCTCACAATCGGCGCTGTTCCGACCTGCGATTACGGTACTCCTTCTACCGATGAAATCCCCGATTCGCTTAATCCTTATATCCAGAATCACGATGCTTTCTTGCTTAAAAACCACGGTGCGCTTACTGTCGGTAACACCTTGACAAAGGCTTTCTTCACTATGGAAGAGGTTGAGTTTAACGCAAAAATCTGTATGGCTGCAAAACAGCTTAACGGCGGCAGCATCGATGAAATTCCTTGCGAACAGCTTGAAAAGCTTATGGAACTCAGAAAGCAATTCAATCTTCCCGGTCGTCACCCCGGTTGCAAAAAGTGCCCGAACCTCGGTACAGACAAGTGCCGTTGCAAGGACAATGCCGCAAGTTGCACCTGCAACACCAAGAGCAATACAGCAGATGGTGATCTTGTTGCCGCTATTACAAGAAAGGTTCTTCAGGAACTCGGCAGATAATTAACACAGAAATACAGCTTTATAGAAAGGAGGCGTGGCTTTCGTTATGGCATTTAAAGATTATGATTGCCCGAAATCGGAGCGAATTACAAGGCTTATCGAAACGACTTTTCGCGATATGCCTGTGGTTGAGGCTGACCGTGCGGTGCTTATAACCGAGTCGTATATGATGACCGAGGCTGAACCGATGATAACCAGACGCGCAAAAGCGTTTGCACATATCCTCGAAAATATCTCGATAGTCATTCGCGATGACGAGTTGGTTGTCGGTAGCTCTACGGTAAATCCGCGTTCCTGTCAGGTATTCCCCGAATATTCCTTTACATGGCTTGAAGACGAGTTTGACACGCTTTCACAAAGAGAGGCTGACCCGTTTTATATCGCCGAGGAAACAAAGACAACCCTGCGCGAGGTTTACAAGTATTGGCACGGTAAAACAAGCAGTGAGCTTGCAACCGCATATATGGCACCCGAGGCACTGCTTGCAATCGACCACAACTTCTTTACACCCGGTAACTATTTTTACAACGGTGTAGGTCATGTTTGTGTCGACTATGAAAAGGTGCTTAAAATCGGATACCGCGGAATTATTGCCGAGGCTGAGCAAGCCCTTGCCGCACTGAAAATATCGGACGGTGATTATTCACGCCGTCACCATTTTCTGAATGCGGTTATTTTAAGCTGTAAGGCGGTAATAGGCTATGCCAAGCGTTACAGCGCGCTTGCTGAAAAGCTTGCCGCAGAGTGCGACGATCCGACAAGGCGTAACGAGTTGTTGCAGATTGCGGCAAACTGCCGCGAAGTACCTGAAAACGGTGCGAAAACCTTTTGGCAGGCTTGTCAGTCATTTTGGTTTGTACAACAGCTTTTACAGCTTGAATCAAGCGGACATTCGATTTCGCCAGGTAGATTTGACCAATATATGTACCCGTACTTCAGTGCCGATTTAAGCCGCGGCGAAATTACGCCCGACTTTGCACAGGAGCTTATAGATTGCATATGGGTAAAGCTTAATGACCTTAACAAGGTTCGTGACGAGGCATCGGCAAAGGGCTTTGCAGGATACAGCCTGTTCCAAAACCTTATTGCTGGCGGACAAACTAAAGAGGGCTTGGATGCCACAAACGATTTGTCGTTTATGTGTATGCAGGCATCACTTCATACACAGCTTCCGGCACCGTCGCTTTCGATACGCGTGTGGAACGGCTCACCGCAACAGCTTTTGCTTAAAGCGGCAGAGGTTACACGCACGGGCATAGGCTTGCCTGCTTACTATAATGACGAGGTTATCATACCTGCACTTTTAAGCCGCGGACTTACACTTGAGGATGCACGTGACTACTGCATAATAGGCTGTGTCGAGCCGCAAAAGGCGGCAAAGACCGACGGCTGGCACGATGCCGCGTTCTTCAATATGTGCAGACCGCTTGAAATGGTATTTTCAAACGGTGTCGACTGCGGTGTACAGGTCGGACCCAAAACGGGTGAGCTTTCACAGTTTACTACATTTGAAAAATTCGTTGATGCGTACAAAACGCAGATGGAATACTTTATTTCGCTTATGGTCAATGCCGATAACGCGATTGATGCGGCACACGCCGACAGGTGTCCGTTGCCGTTTGAATCTGCAATGGTCGATGACTGTATTGCGCGTGGTGTTTCGGTTCAAGAGGGCGGCGCACACTACAATTTCACAGGGCCGCAGGGCTTTGGAATTGCGAATATCGCCGATTCTATGTACGCTATTCGCGAGCTTGTGTATAACACTAAAAAATACACCTTAAACGACTTTGCCGAGGCACTTAAAAATAACTTCGGCGAAAACGGCGAAAAGAGCATTACCGATATTACCACTGCCATTGTGCAAAAGTGCCGTGAAAACGGTTTAGAGCCGACTGAGGCGGATATCGCGGAAATTTGCAAAGCCGTTGCAAGCGGCGTTTCGCAAGATCTTGATACCGCAAGCGGCGCAATGCTCAGAAAAGATATTCTCGCTTTGCCAAAGTTCGGCAACGATATTGAAGATGTCGATGCGCTTGCACGCGAGATGGCTTACACTTATACAAAGCCTTTAGAGCAGTATAAAAATCCGCGCGGCGGTATTTATCAGGCAGGTCTTTATCCTGTTTCGGCAAATGTTCCGCTTGGCGCGCAGACAGGTGCAACCCCCGACGGCAGATTGGCATTTACCCCCGTTGCCGACGGTGTTTCACCCACGGCAGGTAACGATGTAAACGGACCTACCGCGGCGGCAAACTCGGTTTCGCGCCTTGACCACTACATCGCCTCAAACGGTACGCTTTATAATATGAAGTTCCACCCGTCGGCGCTTGTAGGAACACAGGGTTTAAACAATTTCGTTGCCCTTATCCGTTCGTATTTCGACCGCAAGGGCAGTCATATGCAGTTTAATGTTGTAAGCAGGGAAACTTTGCTTGACGCGCAAAAACACCCCGAAAATTACAAATCGCTTGTTGTTCGCGTTGCAGGATACAGCGCCCTGTTTACCACGCTTTCCCGTTCGTTGCAGGATGATATTATCCGCCGAACCGAACAGGGAGGTATGGGTTAATATTATGCCGTATAATGACGAGTCGTTAAATATCACAGGCAGAATATTCGATATTCAGCGCTTTTCGGTACACGACGGACCGGGCATCAGAACTATCGTGTTTTTCAAGGGGTGTCCGCTACACTGCAAATGGTGTTGCAACCCCGAGTCGCAGCACGGCGGTTTTGAAAGCTTTGTCCGTGCCGACGGCGAGGTTACCACGGTCGGCAGAGATGTTACCGTGCGCGAGGTTATGACGACTGTTGTAAATGACGAGTCGTACTACCGTCGCTCCGGCGGCGGAATGACACTTTCTGGCGGCGAGTTCCTGTTGCAACCCGATTTTGCCGAGGCTTTGCTGAAAACAGCGCACCGACACGGCATAAATACCGCGGTTGAAACGACCTCGTTTGCCGATTTCGGCGTAATTTCACGCCTGTTGCCGCATATCGACCACTACCTGTGCGATATTAAGCATATGAACAGCGAAAAGCACCGCGAATACTGCGATCAGCCGAACACGCTGATTTTGGAAAACATAAAACGCGTTGCCGAAATCAAAAAAGATGTCGTCATTCGCGTTCCCGTAATACCGAAGTTTAACGATAATGAAAACGATATTGCGGACATTGCGCGTTTTGCCTTGTCAATCGGTGTTAAAAAACTGCATTTGTTGCCGTACCACCGCTTGGGACAGGACAAATACACTTGGCTCGGTAGGGAGTATCAGCTTACCGATATTTTACCCCCATCGGAGCAGACAATGCGACGGCTGTTGGCTGTCGCAAGCGCCACTGGCATTGAATGTCAAATAGGTGGTTAATATTTTAAGAAAAGGAGAGGTGATAATGGGTATTTATACAAAAGCGGGCGATAACGGTCGCAGTAGCACATTAAACAGAACCTCTCTTTCAAAGGACAGTCCCGTTTTCGAGCTTTTGGGAACTCTTGACGAGCTTTCGGCAAACCTCGGCACTGCAAAGCCGCATTGTGACGAGGGTGTCAAAAAAATTATAACCGAGCTTCAGTATTCGCTGATTTCCATCAGCGGCGAGGTTGCAGGCGCTAAAAAATTCGCCTGTGACGAGGAAACCGCAAAGCTTGAAAAATCTATCGATAACATACAGTCTGCATTACCGCAGTTCGAGGGTTTTACCGTTTCGGGCGATACGGCGGCAGGGGCGGCACTTGATGTTTGCCGAACCGTCGCACGCCGTGCAGAGCGTACCGCTGTTACCGCACAACAGCGCGGCGGCATAACCAAACAGCTTATTGCATGGTTAAACCGCTTGTCCGATTTACTGTATGTTTTAGCACGCTTTTGCGATACACAAAAGCCACAGCCTGCACACACCGCTGTCGCAGGTGCAACGGGTGCTACTGTAAAAAGCACTGCGGTTGACGGCTTTTTCGCCCTTGCCGATAAACTGTGTCACGCCGTTATGCAGTACGCCGCAAGCCACGGTGTTGCAACGGTGGTCGCCGTATGTGACGGCGGCGGAAATGCCGTATGTATGCAACGCGCCGACAACGCTTATATAGCAAGTGTGGATATCGCAATGAACAAGGCGTACACCTCTGCAAGCCTTAAAATGCCCACAAAGCAGGTTGCCGAGCTTGCAAAGCCCGACGCGCCGCTGTACGGTATTCAAAACACCAACAACGGCAGAATTGTAATATTCGGCGGCGGTGTACCGTTATATAAAAACGGTGAAATTGTGGGCGCACTCGGTGTAAGCGGCGGCTCTGCCGAGCAGGATACCGCTTTTGCCGACTACGGTACGGACTTTTTTGAAAAGGAGTTGATATGATGGCGATAAATATCAGCGATGCCGAAATCGAAAGAATAGTAAAAACCGTTGTAGGTTCTTTACCCGAGTCGGTTCGAACATCGCCGAAATCAAATTGGAACTCTGAAAGCTATGAGGGTCGCGGTTTTATAGGTATCTATAAGGATATGAACGAGGCGATTATCGCCGCGAATGCCGCGTACAAGGCGGTGCGAGATATGTCGGTAGCGCAACGCGAAAAAATAATTACCGAAATAAGGCGTTTAACGCGCGAGGAAGCGGCTGTTATGGGCGCTCTCGGCGTTGCTGAAACAGGTATGGGCAGGGCAGACCACAAGACTGCCAAGCACATTCTGGTTGCCGATAAAACACCCGGTACCGAGGATATCGTTTCAGAGGCAAAAACGGGTGACAACGGCTTAACACTTACCGAAACCGCGCCGTTTGGCGTTGTGGGTGCGATTACACCAAGCACTAACCCCAGCGAAACGGTAATTTGCAACAGTATCGGTATGATTGCCGCAGGCAACGGCGTGGTTTTCAATCCCCACCCGAATGCCATTGCAACCTCTAATTACGCGGTCGACCTTGTAAACCGCGCAAGCCGACTTGCAGGCGGCCCCGATGTTTTGGTTTGCTCAATGTCAAAGCCGACTATGGAAACGGCAAAAATTATGCAAACAAGTCCGCTTATCCGACTGCTTGTATGCACAGGCGGCCCAGGTGTTGTAAGGGCGGTGCTTTCCTCGGGTAAAAAGGCAATCGGCGCAGGTGCAGGCAATCCCCCCGTCATTGTCGACGACACTGCCGATATAATTAAGGCGGGTAAGGATATTATCGACGGCTGTACCTTCGACAATAACTTGCCTTGCATTGCCGAAAAAGAGGTTTTTGTTTTCGAAAATGTTGCGGATACGCTTATAAACGAAATGCTTAAAAACGGCGCATATAAAATCAGTGCCGCAGATGCACTTCGCCTTGCCGATGTTGTTCTTGACGATAAACAGACCAAGGACGGCAGAACGGTAAAGGTTGTAAACCGTGACTGTGTCGGTCGTGATGCCGCGGTACTGCTTGCGAAAATCGGTATAAATGTCGGACCACAGGTTCGTTGTGTTATCTGCGAAACCGATTTTGAGCATCCCTTTGTTCAAAACGAGCTTATGATGCCCATTCTGCCGATAGTCCGCGTTAAAAATATCGACGAGGCGGTCGACCTTGCCGTTAAAGCGGAACACGGCAACAGGCACACGGCACATATGCATTCCAAAAACATTGATAATCTTACAAAATTCGCACGCGCGGTTGAAACGACAATTTTCGTCAAAAACGCACCGTCGTATGCGGGTATCGGCTTTGGCGGAGAGGGTCACACGACCTTTACCATAGCAGGCCCCACGGGCGAGGGACTTACCTCTGCGCGTAGCTTTACAAGGCGTCGCCGCTGTGTTATGGCTGACAGCTTCAGAATTATATAGCGAATAATTTATTTTATATAAATTCGCAGTCAAAGAAATTTGGCTGATATCACCGTAAAGGAGTAACGATAAATGAATCTCAATTCATCACAGGTTGAAAACATTGTGCGACAGGTTCTTTCCGAAATGAACGGCACAGCGCCTGCGGCATCAACCGCATCGCGCGAGATACCCAAAACCGCCAAGGTCGCAACTTTGGTTGAGCCGCATAAAATCGAGGTTAAAGAGTATCCTATCCCCACTGTCGGCGATAACGATATACTCGTTAAGGTCGAGGGTTGCGGTGTTTGCGGTACCGATGTTCACGAGTGGAAGGGTGACCCGTTCGGCATTTGTCCCGTAACACTCGGTCACGAGGGTACAGGCGAGGTTGTCGCACTCGGTAAAAACATTAAATGCGACACAGCAGGTAACCCCATAAAGGTCGGCGACAAGCTTGTTACATCTGTTATAAGCTGTGGCGAGTGTTCAATCTGCCGTTTGCACCCCGCAAATACAAATCTTTGTGACAATCAGGGCGTTTTCGGTCTTATCCCCGACAGCGAGAAAAACCATCTTACAGGTTGGTTCTCTACATATCTTTTAATAACAGGCAAGGGCGCAACATATTTCGTTGTAAATGACCTTAATCTTAAAGAGCGTATGTTGCTTGAGGTTGCCGCTGTTTGCGTACACGCTTTAAAGCAGGGTAATTCAACAGGGCTTATCAATTTCGGCAGTACTGTTTTGTTGCAGGGCTGCGGTCCTGTCGGTCTTATGATGCTTGCAGTTCTTCGTGCCGCAGGTGTCAACCACATAATTGCTGTTGACGGCTCTGAAAAGCGTCTTGAAATGGCAAAGAAGCTCGGTGCGAAAACCACAATCAACTTTACATCGCCCGATGCCGACACGATTGAAAAGCGCGTCGAAATCGTTAAATCGGTTACAGGCGGTGCAGGTGCAGACTTTGCATATCAGTGTACAGGCGTTCCCTCTGCGGCGGCTGATATTTACGGTTTCATTCGTCGCGGCGGCGGTCTTTGCGAGATGGGCTTCTTCGTAAATAACGGCGAGTATTCGGTTAATCCGCATTTTGCAATGTGTAACAAGGAAATCCATATTGTCGGTTCTTGGGATTACAGCGCAGACGACTATCCGACAACTATCGCATTCCTTAAACAGGCAAGAGAGATGAACATTCCGATTGAGGAGCTTGTCACACACACATTCCCCATCGACAAGCTTAACGAGGCAATGGAAGTAAACATTGCGCAAAAGGGCATTAAGGTCTGTTATGTTGCCGAATAAGGTCGGGTGATAGACTATGGAAGCTTTGGGAATGTTAGAGGTGTTTGGTTTTACAACCGCCGTGGTCGCCGCAGATGCGATTGCAAAGGCGGCAGATGTAAAAATCATCGCCATTGACAAAAATAAACCCGCAAACGCCGACAAGGTTCGCGTTCCGTTGCAAATGACGGTGAAATTCACAGGCAGTGTTTCAGCCGTTGAGGCTGGTCTTGCGGCAGGTACAGAAGCCGCAAAACAGCGCGACCTGTTTGTTACATCGAAAATTATAAGTCGTGTTGCAAACGGTGCGGAGTATATGGCAAATTTAAATGCACTCGGCAGAGATAAGCTGAGAAATTTAAAATAAAATCAACACAAAAAAGGAGATATTAAAATGGAAGCATTAGGTATGATTGAAACAAGAGGTTTGGTCGCGGCTATCGAGGCATCGGATGCAATGGTAAAAGCGGCAAATGTCGTTCTCGTCGGTTCGGAAAAAATCGGCAGCGGCTTGGTAAGCGTTATGGTACGCGGCGATGTCGGTGCAGTTAAGTCGGCAGTTGAGGCAGGCGGTGCAGCAGCATCGGCACTCGGCGAGGTTGTCGCAACACATGTTATTCCCCGTCCTCATCAGGATGTTGAGAAGCTTTTGCCCACACTTAAATAAATCTTACTACACCACCGAAATGAGGAATTAAAGTGGAAAAGGCAATAGGCTTGCTTGAGGTGCAGGCAATGGTTGCGGCAATAGCAGGGCTTGACGCGATGTGTAAAGCCGCCGATGTGCGACTGATACATGTCGAAAAACGCCTTGGCGGCAGACTTGTAACACTGGTTGTCGACGGTACCGTGTCAGATGTAACGGCGGCGGTCGAGGCAGGCAGGGTTGCGGCGGCTGAGGTCGGCGAGGTTAAGCTGTACGAAGTCATTGCACGCCCGCACCCCGAAATCACAAAGTTTCTTTATAACGACGGCATAGGCCCCGATTAAAGGATACTTTTAAAGGAGTGACTCCAAATGGCAACAAAAAAAGCGGCACCTGCCGCAAAAAAACCTGCCGCACCAAAAGCGGCAGAGCAAAAAAACAACACTACGGTTGAAAAAACCGAAAAAGTTACTGTAAAGGAGAACAGAACAATGGAAGCATTGGGTATGATTGAAACAAGAGG
>CAZIEH010000045.1:0-11102 GCA_964538695.1 uncultured Eubacterium sp.
TATGTCAATCACTTTTCGTCAAAAGGCGATTGCTATAACTAACTCTTAGGAGGGGTTTGTTATATCCATTTAACTAAGGAGACATTTCCTTAATATATTACAATAAACACCGCATTTTGTCAAGTGATGTCTGCAATATTGCGGCGTTGTTTTGCAAGTCGTTGCGGCGATTTTAAATTATTCTAATGCACCGAAATAATGCTAAAATTAAAAATATATACAAAAATATTGCCTGCATTTATTGACATATCGGCAAGTTAGTATTAAAATAGTATTGATATTTCGGTTGTTTTCAAACCGCCGTCGGCAAGCGGCTTTGCAATAACAACCGCTACGGCAAACCCGTATTTATGATGTATCAGGGCGAACACGCGGCCCTAATTAACAGCGGTTATTTATATAGGAGGTGTCATATGGGCACAATTTCAATTTTAACGGCAATTATAGTCGCCGCGGTATGTACGGTAGCCGCCGCGGTCATCGCGTTTTTTGCAGGTGTTTCACATCGCAAGCGCATTGCCGAGGCAGCAATCGGTTCTGCCGAAAAAGAGGCTAACCGTATGAAAAGCGCCGCAATTAACGAGGCTGAGGCTTTAAAGAAAGAGTCGCGTATTGAGGCAAAGGAGGAGGCACAGCAAATCCGTGCCGAGGCGGATAAGGAAATAAAAGAACGCCGCACCGAAATTCAGCGTCAGGAACGCAGAATTCAACAAAAGGAAGAAAACCTTGACCGAAAGATGGATAATCTTGAGGCAAAGGAAGAAAAACTGCAAAAACGCACAAAGGAAATCGATGACCGCATTGAAGAGGTTGAGCAGATGAAGAAAAGTCAGTTTGACCTTTTAGAGCGTATTTCCGGCTTCACCGCAGAGCAGGCAAAGGCAAGACTTCTTGCCGACCTCGACGGCGAGCTGACACACGAAAAGGCTGTTCGCATTAAAGAGTACGAACAGCAAACCAAAGAGGAAGCAGACAAGCTTGCACGCAACCTTATTTCGCACGCCATACAGCGTTGTGCTGCCGACCATTCTTCAGAGGCAACTGTTTCCGTTGTCACCCTGCCGAGTGATGAAATGAAAGGTCGCATAATAGGTCGCGAGGGCAGAAATATCAGAACCTTTGAAACCGCAACGGGGGCTGACCTTATAATCGACGATACACCCGAGGCTATTACACTTTCGTGCTTTGACCCAGTTCGTCGCGAAATTGCGCGTGTTGCACTTGAAAAGCTTATTGTCGATGGCAGAATACACCCTGCCCGTATCGAAGAAACGGTAAACAAGGCGCGTAACGAAGTTGAAAAAATCATTAAACAGCAGGGCGAGCAGGCAATGCTTGACGCAGGCATACATAACCTGCACCCCGAGCTTGTAAAGCTTATCGGTCGTTTGCATTATCGCACAAGCTACGGTCAAAATGTTCTTAACCATTCGCTTGAGGTTTGCCATTTGGCAGGCATTATGGCGGCAGAGCTTGGCGAGGATGTTATGCTGGCACGCCGTGCAGGTCTTTTGCACGATGTCGGTAAGGCTATCGACCACGAGCAGGAAGGCTCTCACATTCAGCTTGGTGTTGAGGCCGCGAAGAAGTATAAGGAAAGCGAGGCTGTTGTTCACGCTATCCACGCTCACCACGGCGAGGTTGAGGCAAAAACTGTTATCGCCTGTCTTGTTCAGGCGGCTGATGCCATTTCGGCGGCACGCCCCGGCGCCCGTCGCGAGAATATCGAGAACTATATTAAGCGCCTTGAAAAGCTTGAGGAGATTGCAAACTCGTTCAACGGTGTTGAAAGCTCCTATGCCGTGCAGGCAGGTCGCGAGATACGAATTCTTGTAAAGCCAGAGGTTGTAAGCGACGACCAAATGGTTCTTCTTTCACACGAAATTGTAAAGCGTATTGAAGACGAGCTTGAGTACCCCGGACAAATAAAGGTAAATGTCATTCGCGAAAACAGAGCAATCGATTACGCAAAATAAAATACAAAAACAGCTCTCATAGCCTATTGGACTGTGAGAGCTGTTTTTTGCTGTTAAAACTTTTTAACGCTGTCTATAATTGAAAGCTATATTTAATGTAGCCGCACATTTTGCTATTTACATTTTTTTCATAAAGTGATATAATTATCATACCACACTAAATCTTAATAATGGTTCATCAGGCAAGAAGTGGCATTTTTACTTCGGTAAAAATGCGGACTTCTGTTTTTCGCATTTCTTGTGTGATGAGCATTGATTTAGTGTGGTAGCAAATCAAGGTCTGCATTTTTCGGTGTGTGTGACCTTGGGTTGCACACACCTTTTTATTATGGAGGAATGTTTAAATGGCACTGATAACTTGTTCAAATTGCGGCAATGAGGTCAGCGACAGAGCAAAAATTTGTCCCAACTGTGGATACAGGCTGATAGAGGAAAATGTTGCCGAGGAAACACCTGCTGTTTGCGAAGAATGTGGTGCGGAATTACCGCAGGGTGCAGAAGCTTGCCCTAAATGCGGTTGCCCCGTTTCTGTAAAAAGCGAAAACGCCGACAAAATCACGCCGCAAAAGGTTGAAATTACTTCGGTTAATTTGCCGACAGTTAAAAAATCTGCAAAAAAGTACATAATAATCACAATAATAGTTGCAGTATTGGTTGCTGTCGGCGTTGTTGCCGCTTCGGTAATCAAAAGCAATCAATCGGCAAAAATCAGCGCAGAATATTCGGATAATCTGAAATTGGCAACAACTACAATGTTGATTGGCGCAAGTGAGGCTGAAAGTGCGGGGAATCTTATAAAATCGGTTTGGTATAACACTATTTATGAAAAATGGGATTCCGAAACCGATGCATATACTCGCAGTAATGGCTACGGTTTTAATGATGATTTCAACGACTCGATTTCGGCATTGTTTTCCGACAGCAGTTTCAAGAGTAAATTGTCAAGTATAGCAAGCAATCAAGAAACGGTTTCCGATTTAATGAAAGCGTTGCAAAATCCGCCCGAAGAATATAAAGAAGCATATGCGGCAATTAAAGAGTATTATGATGCTTATATTGAATTGACGGAATTGGCAATCAATCCCTCGGGCAGTTATAAAACTTATTCAAGCAATTTTAGCGATGCCGATACTGAAACAGTGAATTGTTACAAAGCAATGAAAATATATGTCGATTAAAAATTCACCCACACCGATTGAGTGTGGGTGAATTTGCTTTTACAGTATATTTCAAAAGCTTTCGATGCAACTAATGTGAAATTTTCAATCAAACAGTTACATAATATATCACAACATGTTAAATATGTGCGGTGCGTATGCACCCAAAAGGACTATCCTGACGCTTAGGCGGTTGTCCCTCGTTTTTTTGACACACTTTTCACCCTCTTAGAAAGGGGGGGTGCCAATGGTTACATATGAAGAGCTTTTCCTTTTCGGAACTCTTTTAGTGTCAATTATAGCACTTGTTATTGATATAACAAAAAAGATTTAACCGCCCTGCTCCCAACATGTGCGGTTAAATCTTTTTAACAAGCATCTGGGACGACCGTCTGTTTGGTAGTCCTTTTGTATTTTTATTATAACACACTATTAAATTTTGTCAAGCACTCTTATTTTTTTGATATTCGCTGTTGGAATTTCACTTTTAAGCCGCAGGGCATTGCTTGCCTGTGTGGTCTATGGTGTAGTTGTCTTTCAAAATTAAGTCCTCAATCAAAACAAATTCATATCCGTCGTCCTGCAAGGCTTTAAGCACGGTCGGCAGTGCGGCAGGTGTATGCTCGGCATCGTTATGGCAAAGAATGATAGAGCCCGACTCAACCTTTTCTGTGATATTTTTGATTATGCTGTCGGGTGTCGCGTTCTCTTTCCAGTCAAGCGAGTCAACAGACCACTGTATCGGGTACATACCTGCATTTTTTACAGCATCGACGACGGCGTTGTTATAATCGCCATAGGGTGGACGCAAAAGTGTCGGCGCTCTGCCTGTTATTGCGGCGACCTTTTCGTTGCAAATTTGTATCTCTTTTTCCATATCTGCCGCCGAAAGCGAGGTCATATGCGGGTGTGTATTGGAATGATTTTCCACCCGATGACCTGCCGCGGCGAGCTTTTCAACCTCGTCGGGGTATTTATCTACCCAAGCCCCTACAACAAAAAATGTCACTTTAACATTATAGTCGCCGAGTATTTTTATAAGATTATCGGTGTCATCTGCACCCCACGCCGCATCAAAACTTATTGCGATTTGCTTTTTGTCGTTTTGCACGCAATAAATCGGCAAATGCCTTTGTGACTGTGCAAAAACGCTGACCGTGCCTATAACCGCAACCGTAATTGCCATAAAGCTTGCTAAAAACAGTGTAAGCTGTTTTTTTGTAAGTATCAAACATCGCATATAATTACCGCCCTTCAAGTATTTTATATTTAATATTACTTGCGGTGGTTTGTACAATATACCTGCGGTGCGATTTTCCGCAAAAAAATGCACCCGAATTAACGGGTGCATAAAAATTTAAATTAAGCCCTGCTGTTTCATAAGCTTTTTAAGCTGTGCTTTATGCTCTTGCTCTATCGGAACAAGCGGAAGTCGCAGGCAGTTTTCGCAAAAGCCCATTTCAGCCATCGCCGCTTTTACCGGAATGGGATTAACCTCGCAAAAAAGAGCTTTCATAAGCGGTAACAGCTCAAGCTGTTCTGCCGATGCGGCTTTAAAATCGCCGACAAGCGCGGTATTGCAAAGTGCGGCTATGCGTTTCGGCATAAGGTTCGAAATAACCGATATAACGCCTTGACCGCCAAGCGACATAACGGGTACAATTTGGTCATCATTGCCCGAGTACAGTGCCAATTCATTTCCTACCAAGCGCAGGGTTTCGGCAATTTTCGAAATATCTCCGTTTGCCTCTTTAATGCCTGTTATATTTTCAATTTTCGCAAGTCGTTCGTATGTTTTCGGCTCAATACCGATGCCTGTTCTTGACGGAACATTGTACGCTATAATCGGCTTATCGGTAGCCGCGGCGATTGTTTCAAACATCGTTACAAGTCCGTTTTGCGTTGTTTTGTTGTAATACGGCGTGCAAACAAGCATACCGTCGCACCCCAAAGCATCAGCCTCTTTTGTCATCCAAACGGCGTGCGCGGTGTCGTTAGAGCCGGTTCCCGCGATTATCGGCACTCTGCCTGCGGCGGTGTCCACGGCACAGCGTAAAGCCTCGCGGTGTTCGTCATCGTTCAGCGTTGCTTTTTCACCCGTGGTACCGCAAATTACAAGGGCGTTAATTCCCTCGCAGATTTGCCAATCGATAAGCCTTTCAAGGCTGTCAAAATCCACACCGTTTTCATTAAGCGGTGTTATAAGTGCGGTGGCGGCACCGCGAAACAGTTGTTGTTTCATAAATAGTCCCCCTTAATAGCTTCGTGGTATGTATTTCCGTTTTTATTATACAACCTTTTTCTTAATTCTTCAATATTTCGGTATAATTATTTTATGCCGCGTTACCTAAAGCGGTTACGGTAATTCGGCTTGTCCGCTGTAACTTTTTTTGCCGTAAAACCGTAAACCTAAATAATGAATTTAATTTTTCAATACGGTCTTGAAGAAATTGCGAATATATAGTATAATATTGTATTATAGCGAAATTATACCCAATGTGACAGGAGTTTTGTTTCTTGGAAGTCAAAAAGGCAAAAATCGATTGCTCCGCCGAAAATCTTGCAGAGCAATCTGCTTACATAAAACGCGTTAATGCGATATTCGAGTCGCGCAAAAAATCAACGCGAAAAGCATTTATACACACCTACGGTTGTCAGCAAAATGTCAGCGACAGCGAACAGATTAAGGGTCAGCTTTGCGAAATGGGCTACACTATGTGCGACGAGGCAGAGGATGCGGATTTTATACTGTTCAACACCTGTGCCGTGCGCGAACACGCCGAGGATAGGGTGTGGGGTAACATCGGTCAGCTTAAAAAGCTGAAAAAAGCGAACCCCGATTTAATTATCGCGGTGTGTGGCTGTATGGTTCAGCAAACCGCAAATGCCGACCGCATAAGGCGCAGTTTCCCGTATGTCGATATAGTTTTCGGTACATTTTGTCGCTGGCGTTTGGCAGAATTTATATACCGCAGACTTAACGGCTCTCCGCGAATTTTCGAGTTAGAGGAGCGCGGCGACGATATTGTAGAGGGTGTACCCATTCGTCGTGACGGCAGTTTTAAGGCATGGATACCCATTATGTACGGCTGTAACAATTTTTGCACTTATTGCATTGTGCCGTATGTACGCGGCAGAGAGCGCTCGCGCGAGCCGCAGGCGGTTTTGCGCGATGCCGAGCAATTGGTTGCCGAGGGATACCGTGAAATAACCCTGCTTGGTCAAAATGTCAACTCATACGGCAAAGACCTTGAGTGCGATGTTAATTTTGCAAAGCTTTTGCGAATGATAAACGATATAGACGGCGATTTCAGAATACGGTTTATGACCTCGCACCCACGCGATTGTACCGAGGAGCTTTTGCAAACTATGGCAGATTGCGAAAAGATTTGCCACCATTTGCATTTGCCGTTTCAAAGCGGCTCGGACAGGATTTTAAAGGCGATGAACCGCCATTATAACAGGGCAGAGTATCTTAATTTGGTAGATACCGCGAAACGCCTTATGCCCGATATAACCCTTTCAAGTGATATAATTGTCGGATTTCCGGGCGAAACATATGAGGAATTTTGTGAAACCTTGAGCCTTGTCGAGCAGGTGCGTTTCAGCAGTCTTTTCACATTTATATACTCACCGCGCTCGGGAACACCTGCCGCACAGTTGCCAGACCCTGTTTCGCGTAAGGAAAAGGGCGAGTGGCTTGACGAGCTGCTTAGGGTGCAGGACGGCATTTCAAAACAGCTTGCCGCGGAAAATGTCGGTAAAACCGTGCGCGTTTTGTGCGAAGACGACGGCAGGCACGAGGGCTATATAGCTGGGCGCGATTTCAGAAATACGGTTGTGGAATTCCCGTCGGAGCGCGGCGTTATAGGACAGTTTAAAAATGTTAAAATAAACAACCTCACCTCGGTTTTAGAGGGCGAGTTAATTTAATTTTCGGAGGAATTGAAAATGGACGAGATTTTAAAGCAGGCAAGAGCCTTGGGCGCACTTATTCAAAACGAAGAATGTTACAAACAGTATATACACGCCAAAGAGGTCAATGATGATGACGAGGAGCTTCAAAAGGCGATAGGCGAATTTAATCTTATAAAAATGAATTTGGATACAGAGCTTTCAAAAGAGGATAAGGACGAGGAAAAGCTGAAAGCCATAAACACACAATTGCGTGAGGTGTATTCGGATATAATGGCAAATGAAAGTATGCAAAGCTTCAGCGTTGCCAAAAAACAGCTTGACGAGCTTGTTTCGGGTATTTACTCGGTACTTATAAGATGCGCCTCGGGCGAGAACCCCGACGAGGTGGATATACAAAGCGGTTGCAGCGGCGACTGTTCAAGCTGCGGCGGTTGTCACTAAGCGCAGAATAATTTATAAAGGAGGCGACAGTATGGCTGAATATTCACCTATGATGAAGCAGTATTTCGAAATAAAAAAACAAAACCCCGACTGTATTTTGTTTTTCAGGTTAGGCGATTTTTACGAAATGTTTTTCGACGATGCGAAGATAGCATCCGAAGAGCTTGACCTTGTTTTAACGGGTCGCGACTGCGGACAGGCTGAGCGTGCGCCTATGTGCGGCGTACCTTACCACAGCTGTGAAAGCTATATTGCGCGCCTTATTGCAAAGGGCTACCGTGTAGCTATTTGCGAGCAAACCGAAGACCCGTCGGCGGCAAAAGGACTTGTAAAGCGCGAGATTACGGGCGTTATAACCCCGGGTACGGTAATAGACGACAGTATGCTTGACGAGGCGCGAAATAACTATCTCGCCGCGCTTTATTACAAGGACGGCGGCTGTGGCTTTTGCCTTGTAGATGCATCGACGGGGCTTTTACATTTAACCGAATTTACGGGTGAGGATATTGACCAGCGCGTCATCGGCGAGGCGGGCAGATTTATGCCGCGCGAAATTTTGGTGACAAAGCAAATCGACGAAAGACCGTCGGTTACCGTTTTCTTTGCATCAAAGCTTAATTGTCGCCTTACACAGCGTGAAGAGCGTTGCTTTGACCGCGAGGAATGTCGCAGTCGTATTTTGTCGCATTTCGGTGCCGAAACGCTTACAGAACTTGGACTTAAAGAGGAATCTGCGGCTGTAAACGCCTTGGGCGCGGCACTTGACTATCTTTACGAAACGCGAAAAACGGGTCTTGAGGCTATTTCGACAATAAATTTTTACAACGATGCGCAGTATATGCGCCTTGATATAAGCGCAATGCGTAATTTAGAGCTGTGCGAAAGCGCAACCGGCGAGCGCCGCCATTCGCTTTTATGGGTACTTGATAAAACAAAAACGGCACTCGGCAAGCGTCGACTTTTCGGTATGGTCGAGCAACCGCTTGTAAACAGGAACAGCATTGAATCGCGCCAAAACGCCGTGGGCGAGCTTGCGGCATCTGCCGAAAATCGCGGTGAAATACGCGACCTGCTTTCGGGTGTGAAAGACCTTGAAAGAATTATGTCGCGTGTTAATTACGGCACGGCGACGGCGCGCGACCTTAACACACTTGCGGCAACCTTTTCGGTTTTGCCCGATATCAAGGTATGCCTTAAAAAATCGGAATGTCGCGTTTTAAAAGAGATTTACGGCGATATCGACGAGCTTGCCGATGTCGAGGAGCGTATAAAAATGATTATCTCGGACGAGCCTGCCGCACTTGTGCGCGAGGGCGGAATTATTCGCGAGGGATATTCGAAAGAGCTTGACGAGCTGCGCGGCGACTTGTCGGACGGCAAGGGATTTTTGGCAAGGATAGAGGCAGGCGAGCGCGAGCGCACTGGCATAAAAGCGATTAAGGTGCGTTACAACAAGGTTTTCGGGTATTATATCGAGGTTCCGAACAGCTTTAAGGGACAGGTGCCGCCCGAATACATACGCAAGCAAACGCTGACAAATTGCGAGCGTTATATCACCGATGAGCTGAAACGGCTTGAGGGCAGGATTCTCGGTGCGCGCGAAAGAATAAATAAGCTTGAGTTTGATATGTTTGACGAGCTGCGCGAGTTTGTTTCGCAACAGCGCGGCAGAATATCGGTCACGGCGGATGCGGTTGCGCGACTTGACGCGCTTGCATCTCTTGCCGAGGTGGCGGTCAGAAACAACTATATCCGCCCCCGTCTTAATGACGATGGCAGGCTGCATATTACCGAGGGCAGACACCCAGTGGTAGAGCAAATAAATTTACAGCCGTTTGTGCCGAACGATACAGCTTTAGACAGCGGCGAAAATCGTTGTATGATACTTACAGGCCCCAATATGGCAGGTAAATCGACATATATGCGGCAGGTTGCACTTATAACGATTATGGCGCAAATAGGCTCCTTTGTACCTGCAAGCTTTGCCGATATTGCCATTTGCGATGCGGTTTATACCCGTGTCGGTGCCTCGGACGATCTTTCCTCGGGGCGTTCAACCTTTATGGTAGAGATGAGCGAGGTTGCATATATTCTGAAAAATGCAACGAAAAACAGCCTGCTTATTCTTGACGAAATCGGTCGCGGCACATCTACATACGACGGTATGGCGATTGCACGGTCTGTGCTTGAATATTGCGCAAATACCAAAAAGCTCGGGGCAAAAACACTGTTTGCAACGCATTATCACGAGCTTACGGTTCTTGAAAACGAGATAGAGGGGATTAAAAATTACAGCATTGCCGCCAAAAAGCGCGGTGATGATATAACCTTTTTAAGGCGCATTGTGCGCGGCGGCGCTGACGAAAGCTATGGTATAGAGGTTGCAAAGCTTTCGGGTATACCGTCGGGCGTTATAAAGCGCGCAAAAGAGGTTTTGGCAATGCTTGAACAGCAGGGCGGAACCGTTACTGTTGCGAAAAAGGCAGAGCCTGTCGACCAAATTTCTTTGCAAATGCAGGGCGACAGCGAAATAAGCGAACGACTGCGCAATATGGATATTAACACTATGACACCGATAGAGGCTATGCAAGAGCTTGCACAGCTTATAAACGATGCTAAAAAATACTGATGTTTAAGGAGATGAGGATATGCCGAAGATACAGCTTTTGGATAAGCAAACAGCAGAGCTTATTGCGGCGGGCGAGGTTGTCGAAAGACCTGCATCGGCTGTAAAAGAGCTGGTCGAAAACGCGGTTGATGCGGGTGCAACGCAGATAACCGTGAAAATAGAAAACGGCGGCGTGTCGCTCATCAGCGTTACAGATAACGGTTGCGGCATTGCGCGCGAGGATGTACCGACGGCATTTATGCGCCACGCAACAAGCAAAATAAGAAAAGAAAGCGACCTTGACTGCATAGGTACACTCGGCTTTCGCGGCGAGGCACTTGCGGCGATAAGTGCGGTTTCAAGGGTTACGCTTATAACCCGTCGGCAAGAGGATGAATACGGCACGGTTTACCGCATAAACGGCGGCGAGGAGCAAGAGGTTGACGATATTGGCTGTGCCGTGGGTACTACGATAGAGGTGCGCGACCTTTTTTACAACACCCCCGCGAGAATGAAATTTTTGAAAAAGGATGTCAAAGAGGGCGCGAATGTGTCTGCGGTTATTGACAGAATTGCCGTGTCACACCCCGAAATATCCTTTAAAATGGTAAAAGACGGCAAGCAAACACTTGCGACGCAGGGTAACGGTAATTTGCGCGATACCGTGTATGCGGTTTTCGGCAAGGAAATCGCACTCGGCACATTGCCGATAGAGTATTCGGCAAACGGCGTTTCGGTTACGGGGCTTATTTGCAAGCCTTTCAAGTGCCGTCCAAACCGCAATTTGCAGTTGGTTTATCTAAACGGCAGATTTGTTAAATCGGCAACCGCAATGGCGGCGCTTGATGTCGGGTACAAAAATTCGGCAATGGCCGGCAAATTTCCGTATTGCTTTTTAAATATCGCTGTTCCTTTTGAAACGGTTGATGTAAATGTTCACCCTGCAAAGACAGAGGTACGCTTTGCCGATGAAAGCCGCGTTTTCGATGCGATTCGCTATGG